>JAFGMS010000272.1 GCA_016927375.1 Anaerolineae bacterium | reverse complement strand
TAATCGTTGCTGCCGTCCAGGTTGACGGCATTGCCGATCCTGCCGCCCACCCAGGTCGGGCCGTTGACCAGCGTGGCGTTCAGATCGTTGCCTGACGCATCAGCCGCAACTGTACCGCCGCTCTCATCGAACCGGTACCAGGCCAACTGGCTGGGAGGCGTCACCGAGCCGGTAGCCGTGGCTGTCGGCGTGGGTGTGACCGGGTCGGTAGGTGTCGGCGTCTGGGTCGGCGTAGATGTATTGGTTGGTGTAGGCGTCAGCCCACCAGTGGCCAGGGCCTGCACCTCCGATGCGCTCAAGCCCCGGTTGTAGATGCGAAAGTCATCGATCTGCCCGTCCAGGTAGGCATCAGAGGAATACTGCGAGCGGCCCAACCAGTTCCGGGTGGTATTGCCCAGGTCGGAGGGTCTCAGCGTCATGTTGCTGTTTTGCCCCACCTGCGTCCCATTGACATACAGCCGCCCGGTGTTACCCGCCAGTGTCACCGCCACGTGCACCCACGATCCCGTCGGCAGCGCCGAGGCGCCGTTGATGCGCTGCTCGCCGCCGGAGCCGCTGGTAGTGATGGCAAAGCGGACCGTCGAGCCGCTGGTGGGCACCAGGAACATGTTGGCGCTCGTCCCCGTCCCAAAGTCGAACAAGCGCCGCCAACTGCCGGTCGTGTCCAGCTTCACCCAGGCGGCAATGGTGAAGTCATTCAGGCTGTTCAGGATGCCGCCGGGCAGGCTCACGTAATCGTTGCTGCCGTCCAGGTTGACGGCATTGCCGATCCTGCCGCCCACCCAGGTCGGGCCGTTGACCAGCGTGGCGTTCAGACCGTTGCCTGACGCATCAGCCGCAACTGTACCGCCGCTCTCATCGAACCGGTACCAGGCAAGTGGATCTGTCTGCGGTGGAGACGTTGCCTCTGTAGGAGTCGGCGTGCCGGTCTCGGCTGTCGCGGTTGGCGTACTGGTCACGATACTGCCGGTTGTCCTGAAGTACACCGTATACGCCCCACTGTATTTCTTGTAGAACGGGACGAGCGTCACCTCAGTTGACCCGTTCACCCTGCCGGTAAACTGCAGCGGTGTTGCGGTTTCCGCCACGGTGCCCTGGTCCAGCGTCGGCATCGTCGAGTTGGTCCACGATGCGCATAGCACCACCCCGCCGTACTTCACCGCTTTCGTGATCGCGCTGTCCGGCGTGGACTCAAACGATATCGCCATCGGCATGGTAATGTCCACCACATCGCCATTTGCCCAAGTCCGGTCGATAGTCGCATATGTGCCGGGGACGCCGGCCACGCTCTGTACCTCGCCATTGATTTCTATCTGCCAGCCGGATTGCACCCAAGCCGGGACACGCACCTTCAGCGTGATATGCCCTGTCCCACCAATCATTAGTCGTGTGGTGTCGGCTTCCGGATAGTTTGTGACCTGGGTAACCGTGATGCCGCGTGAAGCCCAATTCAGCGTCGAGGGGATGAATAGATTGACGTACAAGGTCTCGCCCGAGTAGGCGTAAATCGTGTCCTGGTATTTGGTGTGGTTTTCCATCCCGGTGCCGTGGCAGCAGGTGAAGTTGTTGTAGTCGTTGGAATAAGACTTGATTCCCCCAACGTTGAGCGGCACAAAATAGGTGACAAACCCGTGGCTGGAGGCCTGGTTCTGCGAAGCCAAAATGTGATTGTAAAGGCCTCTTTCATAGTAGTCCATATACCTGGGGTCCGGGTTGTGGAAGAACAGCTGCCGGGTCAGCTTGAGCATGTTATAGGTGGCGCAGGTCTCGCAGGTATCGGCGGTGAGCAGCGAGGCAATGGCATCGGGCGCTCTGAACATCTCATCCTCCCCGGTCCCGCCGATGCAATACATGTGGTGGCCGGTGACGATATCCCAGAAGTTGCTGGCGACATCATAGTAGTAGGAGTCACTGTTTTGGTCGTAGACCTGCAATGCTCCAATAATCTGTGGGATATGCTGGTTGGCATGTTTCCCGTTCAACGTGTCCTGGTTGTTGGACATGGCCGGGAAGAGGTTGTCATTGTCGAAGTAGGTAGCAGCTGTCAGATGATTGGTGTTGCCGGTAACGGCATAGATCTCAGCCAGAGTCTCGTTCATTCCTCCATATTCACCCGCAATATACAGGGCCCACATCTGCTGCAGCCGGGTGCGTGTCAGCTTGCTCAAGCGCCCATAAGCCCAATCAGCCATCTTGGTGACGATGGTGAGGGCCTGGCTGCTTCCGGCCAGCTGATAGCAGGCCAGCAGGCCCGCCATGATCTTGTGGCAGGTATAGTAAGGCGCCCAGATTGTGGGATAGGTAACCAGATCCTCCAGCTGCTCAAATTGAGTTTCGGGGTACCCGGCCAGGTATCCCTCGCTGTAGCCTCTTGCAGGCATGGCATCCTGGCACTTGCCCAGCTCGCCGATCATGTAGTTGATCTTGTTCAGGTACTGGCTGCTGCCGCTGCCGGCATACGCCTGGGCCAGCGACTTCAGGTAGTGCCCGGTAGAATGACCCCGCAGCTTGACGTCCGGGGCATCCCAGCCGCCCAGAGGTGCCGCGCCCAGGGTAGATAGCCCGGCGGTTGCCCGAAAGTTATACAGCATCCTATCATCGTCGAGGTATAACAGGTAAGCATAAGTCCTGTCCCTGTTCCCGGTAAACGGGGCGGTGCCGGTCTGTAGGGTCACCTGGTCCAAAAGGAAAGGAAAGATAGACTGCGGACTTGCAGCCAGTGCTGCGCGTGGCCTGCCAGCTCGCACTGATCGTTGCGATTGAACCACCGAAAGGGTGGGCACTGTAGCTGCGGCACCGACGACAGCTGCAGCTCTCAAAAAAGCGCGCCGGTTCATTTTCGTACCCAGTTTCTTTGTTACGTCCATCTCTCAGCTCCATATATGTCTCAAAGGCAGGTCGTTGTGATTGGAAAGCAGGTTGCTACCGGCACGCTGCCTTCCCGGAGGTTGTGCCGAGCGAAACGTCATTTTCCAAGAAGGAAAACCCCCGGGAAGGTTAGCCGATTTCTCTATCAGTGCAGATTTACTTCACCTGAATGGCTTCATAGAGTACGTGAAGCCATTCAGGTGAAACTCAGGTATTAGCTCAATCTCAATCCCAGTACCCAATATTCACGGAGGCAGTCAGCAGTTGGTTCTTCTGGCTCTCATCAAAGTGGCAGTTTGGATAGTCATAGAAAGAAGCTGACATGGGCGTCCCGTCGGTATGAGTCGAGTCTGGTAGGGTAAAGGCATGGCCGAGCTCATGAACCATGCCACCATACCACCGGCCCATTGGCTCAGGTCGATAGCCTGCCGCTCCGTCGGTATCGTGTTTGGGCAAAAAGACCCACTGGTGAGACGCGCCGCCATTGCCCTCCGCGCTGATATACCCGACGACCTTCCAGCGCGAATCGTTTTCTACGATGTCGGTCTGCAGCTTGATTTCGTCTCGCAGATTGGAAGCAGTGTACCAGTAAGGGTCTGAGCCGTTCGGGGTCGTCGAGTACCACTCGGCTGTGTGACTGCCATCCAGCACTTCAACCTCGTTGAATCTAAAGGTCACACCCAGCTCCTGTTGATAAAAACGTTGAGCTTCCAGCATTACGTTGCGAATGCCGTCAACAATGTTTTGGTCGTACGCGACGTCAGTAGGCCTTACCCAGAACACACGGAGTGTCTTGTACGGCCATACTGTTCCTACTGGGGTGGGTGTGCTCGTTGATGCTGGTGTCACTGTGCCGCCGGGGTTGACTAGGCTGTATATCTCACCGGCGCTGAGTGCCTGGCTGTAGATGCGAAAGTCATCGATCTGCCCGTCCAGGTAAGCATCGCCCGAGTACTGGGATCGCCCCAGCCAGTTGTTGCTGGTACTGCCCAGGTTGGAGGGCCTCAGCGTCATGCTGGTGTTTTGCCCTGCCTGCACCCCGTCGACGTACAGCCGCCCCGTGTTGCCTGCCAGCGTTACCGCTACGTGTTTCCATACGCCTGTCGGCAGCGCCGACGAGCCATTGAGCTGCTGCTCGGCTGACCAACCGCCATTGGTGATGGCAAACCGCATAGTCGAGCCATTGGTCGGCACCAGGAACATGTTGGCGCTCGTCCCCGTCCCGAAGTCGAACAGGCGCCGCCAGCTGCCGGTCGTGTCCAGCCTGACCCAGGTGGCGATGGTAAAGTCATTGAGGTTGCTCACGATGCCGCCGGGCAGGCTTACGTACTGGCTGGAGCCGCTCAGGTTCACCGCGTTACCGGACCGGCCTGCTGCCCAGCTCGCGCCCCCATTCAAGGTGGCATTCAGACCATTACCTGATGAGTCGGCCGCCGTTGTGCCGCTGCTCTCGTCAAACTTGTACCAGGCTACCTGTTCGGAAGGCGGAACTTGGCTGGTGGCGGTCGATATCGGCGTGTTGGTCGGCTCAGGTGTGTTGGTGCGCGTCGGCGTGGCGGTGCGCACGGATGTAGCGGTTGGTGTAAGCGTCTGCCCACCCATGCCGGCCAGTGCCTGTACCTCCGATGCGCTGAGGCCCCGGCTGTAGATCATGAATTGGTCGATTTGCCCATCCAGGTAAGCATCGCCTGAGTACTGCGAGCGCCCCAGCCAGTTGTTGCCGGTGCTGCCCAGACTGGAGGGTCTCAGCGTCATGTTGGTGTTTTGGCCTACCTGCATCCCATCGACATACAGCGTCCCCGTATTGCCGGACAGCGTCACCGCCACATGTTTCCACACACCCGCCGGCAGCGCCGAAGAGCCATTGATCTGCTGCTCGGCCGACCAGCCGCCGGTTGTGATGGCAAACCGGATGGCGCCCGAGCCGCTCTGTGGGACCAGGAACATATTGATACTTGTTCCCGTGCCGAAGTCGAATAGACGCCGCCAGCTGCCGGTCGTGTCCAGCCTGACCCAGGCAGCGATGGTGAAGTCATTCAGACTGCTCAGAATGCCACTTGGCAAAGCTACATACTGGCTGGAGCCGCTCAAGTTGACTGCCTGGCCGGCATGGCCGGCCACAAAGGTCGGGCCATTGACCAACGTTCCATCGCGGCCCCCACCGCTGCTGTCGTTGGCATTGCCCTCAAAATCATATTGTGCCCATAGATCATCGGCGGCCTGCGCCAGCCGGAGAGCCACAATAGGCACCGTTGTGGCCGCCCCAGCTACCACGGCGGCCTTCAAAAACGAACGTCGATTCAGTTTCTTGCTCATCTTTTTCCCTAGACCTCCCCCCACAGGAGAATTGAGAATTGTAGGTCGGACTGACAGTCCGACCATGCCGGCTTATCCGGCCTGTCACACTAAATTCAGACAGCTATTGGGTACTGTTTCGGGTGGTGCCTGTTGTTGTGGTGAAGGGGAGGGAATTGCTCCCTCCCCATATTCGATGTTGGCCTGCCAACACCATCCTCAGACATCCTGACGAGTTATTACGGATTTTGGTACAGCGCCAGCACCTCCGATGCGCTCAGGGCCCGGTTGTAGATCATGAACTGGTCGATTTGCCCGTCCAGGTAGGCATCGCCCGAGTACTGTGACCGGCCCAGCCAGTTGTTGCCGGTGCTGCCCAGGCTGGAGGGTCTCAGTGTCATACTGGTGTTTTGCCCTACCTGCACGCCGTCGACGTACAGCCGCCCTGTGCTGCCTGACAGCGTCACGGCCACGTGCACCCATGACCCCGTCGGCAGCGCCGATGAGCCGTTGATCTGCTGCTCGGCCGACCAGCCGCCGGTGGTGATGGCAAACCGGATGGCCCCCGAGCCGCTCTGCGGAACCAGGAACATGTTGGCGCTCGTCCCCGTCCCAAAGTCGAACAGACGCCGCCAACTGCCGGTCGTATCCAGTTTCACCCAGGTGGCGATGGTGAAATCGTTCAGGCTGCTCAAGATGCCGCTGGGCATGCTCACGTAGTCGTTGCTGCCGTCCAGGTTGACTGCATTGCCAACCCTGCCGGACACCCAGGTCGGGCCGTTGACCAGCGTGGCGTTCAGACCGTTGCCCGATGCATCGACCGCCGTGGTGCCACTGCTTTCGTCGAACTGGTACCAGGCCAGTTGGCTGGGAGGCGTGACCGAGCCGGTAGCCGTGGCTGTCGGCGTGTTGCTGGCTGTCGGCGTCATGCTGGGTGTGGGTGTCCGAGTGGGTGTGCCCGTGATGGTCAGTGTCGGCGTTGGGCCAGTGATGGCCAGTGCCTGCACCTCCGATGCGCTGAGGCCCCGGTTGTAGATGCGGAAGTCATCGACTATGCCGTCCAGGTAGGCATCGGATGAGTACTGCGAGCGCCCGATCCAGTTCTGGTTGGTGCTGCCCAGGCTGGAGGGGCTTAGTGTCATCGATGTGTTCTGTCCCACCGGCGTCCCATTCACATACAGGATGCCCGTGTTGTCCGACAGCGTCACCGCGACGTGGGTCCACGAGCCGGTCGGCAGCGCCGAAGAGCCGCTGATGCGCTGCTCCCCACCAGAGCCGCCGGTAGTGATGGCAAAGCGGACACCGGAGCCGCTGGTGGGCGTCAGGAACATGTTGACACTTGTCCCCGTCCCGAAGTCGAAGACGCGTGACCAGGTGCTCGCACTGTCCAGCCTGACCCAGGTAGCGATGGTGAAATCGTCCAGACTGCTGATAACACCACTGGGCATGCTCACATAGTCATTGCTGCCATCCAGGTTGACCGCATTGCCTGACTGTCCACTCACCCAGGTTGGGCCGTTGACCAGCGAGGCATTCAGGCCGTTGCCGGATGAGTCGGCCGCCGTCGTGCCGCTGCTCTCATCGAAGCGGTACCAGACCACCGGGTCATCTGACGGCGGCTGGGTCGCGGTAGGCGTCGGTGTCTTGGTAGGCGTACCTGTAGGCGTCGGCGTGATGATCTGGCCGCCGGTATTGAAGATCTGGATTTCCTTCACACCAATCGCATAACTCCCGCTGCGGTTCATCAGGACCCTTACCAGCCGCGCCGATACCGCCGGGAACGTCACCTTGTTGTAGTTTGGCCATGGCGTCGACGGCGTCTTGATCTGCGACGGAACATCTACCCAGTTGGAGCCATTGTTATACTGCACAGTGTAAGATGACGGCTGGCGATAGGTGTTCCCGCCAATGGGCCAGCTCTTATTGTCGTGGAAGTAAAGCTTGACGGTGTCGAACGTCATCGTCGAACCCAGGTCAACCTGCAGCCAGTACTGGGTGCTGGATGAGCCCTCGGTTCCCCAGATGGGGTTTCTGCCTACCCATGACCCAACTGTAACCGGGATGCCCGAGACGGTGAAGCCGTCGACCGCATAGGCAGGGTTCATGTTCGATGCGCTGTAGGAAGCTGTCGCTGTCTTGCCTTGAGCCAGGTTGGGCAGGCCGCCCGTCTCGGTTGACAGGTCAACGCCGGCCTTCTCGGCAACCTCGACCATGCGATCATTCTCGGAAAGACTCACATCGATGGCCGCGGGCAGCGAGCCGGTGGTGTTGTATGACACCGTTGCAGAAGTGCCCAGGATGGTCACCTGCCCGTTGCTGGGGTTCCAGGTCAGGTGGGTCAGGTCACTCACCGTGAACTTCCGCTGCCCGTCGAGGTACAGCGAATAGCCGTCGGGAGCAGAGCTGTAGTAATCAGTCCCACCAGGCCTGTCCCACACCAGGGTATAGTCTTGACCATGATAGCTCAGGTTGTTAACGGTGAAGTGGTCGTACCCCATATCGATTGGCCACAGCTCGACGATGTTGTCGGCGCGGGGCCGGACGCCCGCCACGTCCTCAATGATCATGAAGTTGTAGGCGCCCAGGATGTTGTGGTGGATCCACGACCGGTACATTGTCCCCGTGCTGGGGTTGTAGTCGGCCCAGAACTCGTTGTTGTCGGGCAGGCGGTTGTCGCCGTTGATATACTCGGTCCAGGTCTGCCACTCGATCAGCTTGCGATAGCTGTCGGCCGTGACATAGGACGACGGATAGTTGCGCAGCGCGGCAGAGAAGAGCTGCGCGTGCAGCGTCGAGTTGATGTTGGAGTAGTTGTTGGAGCCGCCTTTTCCGGCTGCCACGGCCAGGGCCTTATCATACTGATTGGCTGTGTAGGACGGCATGATGGGCATCTGGGCCTTATCAGCATAGAAGCGCAAGGCCTCCCGGTAGTCGGCCGTATTCGGGACGAGGCCAAAAGAGAAAGGCACCCAGTTTTGCTGGTCCTTCCAGGGTACCAGGTTCCCGGTCAGGATGTCCTTTTGCTTGAAAACGTGGCCGCCCGAAGAGGCCGGCGCGCTGTCCCAGAGGTTGGCCAACACGGCATTACGGATGTTGTTGGAGAGCGTGGTCATCGCGTTGGCCTTGCTGCTATTGCCGAGCAAGGCATAGGCCTCGGCCGACGCCTTAGCGCCCGCATACCAGAAGGCGCTTTCGGTGCGTTCCTGCTCCCGGTTATAGTAAACTAGCGCGACCGCATCGGCATCGTTGCCGGTGTCGGCGCCATAGCGGTACGAGATGAGGTAGTTGTTGTTCTGGTCGTACTTTGCCAGGTAGCCGGTTGCGTCACCTTCCGCATAGCGAGCCAGGTTATTGAGCAGCGCCGCTTCACCGCCATGGACCTTGTAGCTCTCAAAGGCCTCGAAGCCGATGTACTGCTCGTAGGTTCCATAAGGGTTTCCAACGCCCCAGCTTGAGCCGCCGGGGTTGTCGGTAAAAGGCCCATACTTGGAGTTTTCTCCCGACGAGAGCCAGTTCCCGTAGGAATACACGGGGTTGCGGAAATACTTGAGGTCCTGCATATGCATGGGCTGCGTCAGCTGAATGGCATTGTTGTAGCCCGTCACGCCTTCGATGGAGACCGGGAACTGGTAGTCGCTTCCCGGAATATTGCCGTCGAAGTAGTTAAAGCGGTTGAGGAACATCCGGTAATACACCATCTTCTCGATGTTCTTATTAGGCAGGTCGACGTACGGGGCGTTGTCTACCCACCACCGGTTGTATTCCCGCAGGTGCGTCAGGAAAGCCGTGTTGGCATCGTACCCCCTGTAACGGTTGTAGTCGGTGGTCGATTCGGGTATCTCGTTGGCCAGGGCGCCCAACTGGAGTTTCAAGGTGATCGCCTGCCCGCTCGCCAGATTGATGCTCCGGGTTAGGCTGGAGCCGCTGACGCTGAAGCCGTCGCCGCTGAAACGGGGGTAGATGGTGCTGAGGCCATAGCGTAGGTTGACCGTCCCGGTCAGCTCAGACCCTGAAGCACTGGTGGCAATCGGGGAGTTGGCCGTTACCGTCACCGAGGTCGAGCTGCTGCCTGTGTTGGTGATGGTCAGCACAGCGATCGCTACATTGTTATGGGTGATGAACTTCTTCTGCAAGACGCTCAGCCCACTCCGGGTAAACAGACTGGAAGCATGGCTGGGATATTGCACACGCTGCGAGAGCGTCTCGGACAGGCCTGTGCCGGAGACCGATATGGTAAACAGGTTTTGGCTGCTGCCTGTCGGGCGTTCCCGGTAGGCGTAGCCGCCCCCAAAACCGAGCGTCCCCGGTGAGTACGTATACATATAGAGAGCGCGGCCGCGGGTAAACAGGAAGTCGTGGTAGTCGGCGCTCAGGTACGGCCGGGCGAGTATCCGGTCGACCCAATAGGAGGTGCCGCCGGCCGCCACGTCGGCGTTGAAGATGGCCTCCATCATGCTGGAGCCTGGGCTGTACGATGCAGGCACAGCCGGTATCGGGTTCGATGATCCTGAAAACGATGGTGTGCCGGGATCAACTGCCGCAGGGATGCCCGGCACATACTCTGCATGAGTAGGTGATGGTCTCGTGACCAAGAAGAACACGAGAGCCGCTATTACTCCCACTACAACCAGCAGATACGAGAAACGGCGCATTCTAAAAGACATTATCGCCTCCTTGCAAAACATAGCTGTCTTCTCTGAAGACAAATATGATCACGTTTGTTTATACAATCAGTTCAGGGCACGCTTTTTGCCCGTATTTTTAATCCGAG
>JAFGMS010000271.1 GCA_016927375.1 Anaerolineae bacterium | reverse complement strand
TCCCAATAAGCACCTCGTCCCCAGTAGTTGCCAAGGCCGGGGCTGCCGAATAGGTTGGGGGCGATGAGCGTCAGGAAATGTGGAGGCCAGAAGGAAAAATTCAGTGCGAAACTCTCGTCGACGCCCCTGGCTCGCTGCGAGCTTTGCAGCAGCTCGAAGGTCGGCACGAGCTGTACGGCGGCCACGGCAGCACCCAACACCAGACCGCCGAGCACCAGAGCCAGCGGCTTGGCTCGTTCAGTCCATCTGCCATACCGGCTCAAAGCCAGCACCCGCCACAGGGCATATATCCCAGCCAGCACCATCGAGTAAAAGGTCGTCTGCGCATGGCCCGCCAGCAGTTGCATGGCAGCAATGATGCCCAACAGTACAACCGCGCGGCTGCGGGGTACTACCATCACCCCATCCAACAGAATTCCATCCACCGCCCACACTAGCCAGGGCAGCCAGGGGGCAGCGCTGGTGATGCTCAGGAAGCCAAACCGAGAAATCAGATAGCCGCTCAAGGCGAATGCCAGCGCCCCTACCCCTTGCCCCAGCCGCTCGACCCCCAGACGCCGCAGATAGGCCATCATCCCCAGCCCGGCCCAGATGACATGCGCCACACCCACCAGCCCCATGGCGTACTCGGTGGATACGATCAGGTACAGCCAGTTGGGCGGGTAAAAGACTGCTGTCTGATAGTTGGCCAACAGTGGCGCACCGTTGCCCACCAGCGGGTTCCAGAACGGCAGCCGGCCGGCCCGCAGCATATCGAAGGCCATCTTGCGCCAGGGATAGAACTGCAAAACCGGCGTCCCCCAGAAGATAACCTCACCCAGAAAAAGCCGGTAGAACAGCACGAACACTGCAAAGAAGAGCACTACTATAGGAATGATTTTATATTTGATGTTTGACATTTGATATTTGAGCCGTAAAACGTGAAACATGGGATGTAATGGGCTGAGTTGGTGTCTTGCCGTTGACAGGTACTGGTTAAGCCAAGAAACTCTTGTGTTAAGCCAGGAAACTTTTGCTTTTGGCCAGGAAATCGAGACATTGACGGATGCAATTCTCACCATCATTGGTGGCCATACTTACACCGTCAACAAACATCTACTGCATCCTATGTTTTGTGAGACACAGTGACAACAAGCTTCTCAAGCCACCAGAATGAGCTCGGAATAAGTACGGTAGGAGTATAGCAGCTCCCTGAGACAAACGTCGTCACATACGGATTGCCCTTCCCAACACAACTGTCGTCATCCTCACTCGTCGATCACCTCATACAACGTATAGTCACCCTGCCGGAAGACAACCTGCACAGGCAAGACATCGAAGTTAACCAGGACGCCGGCACACGCATCGTCCTGGCAGGCCCATTCCCGATCATCCGGACCAGACAGGATATAGTCAACGTGATAGCACTCCAAGAGGGCAATGCGCTGCCGGTCAGACATATCGCCCGAATAAAAGGCCCTGACCTCCGCCTCTTTGCGCTCGAAGTCAGGCGTCTCGAAGCCGTGCCCGACCACCGAGCGCACGCCGGCCCGGGCGGGGGCATAGACACCAACCGGTTCTGACGCCAGCAAAACGGCATCGAAAGACGCATGATGGTTCAGCCACTCCAGCGTTGCGTCGAGATCACCCGAGATAAAGATGCCCTCAGCACCATTGTTCGACACGACGGCACTGCTCCCCAATATCAGGAAACTGGTCGTCAGGAGTGAAACGGCGAGAAAGCTGCCCAGGAAAATGCGCCGCAGCCATGAGGAATGCAGTCTACGCAGCAACCAATATAGACCTAGAACCGCCAATCCCCACAGCGGGATGTAGGCCCCCTCGATCAGGCGCAGCTGGATATTCAGGGGCACCAGCACCAACCCTGTCGCAGCAATAATCCACCCCAGGCACAGCTCAGTCAGGCGCAAGCGTTTATGCCAGGCAATATAGCCGCCGATGCCCGCCAGCAGCAAAGGCAGACCATACACGAGCGCAAAGTTCCAGACCGGGACCGCCGAGAGGCTGTTCTGGCGGTTCCACGAATCGTAGACGGCATCGCCGCGAATCATGAGCAAGGTAGCCACATTCGCCAGCCCGGCAGGCAAGCCCGCCAGCCCGCCCCATAGAATACCCTTCCATGGCACAGATTGCTTGCGAACGACGAGCAAGACGAGCCATACAGCCACGACCGCTGCCGCCACCAACAGGTAAAATGGCACACACAGCGCCATCACCAGCCACAATACACCGATGACTGCCGCATCTTGCCATCTACCCTTATTTTCCTCAAGTAAAGGAAACAGGTGCAGGACGGCCAGCAAAGCGCAGGCCCGAGCGGTGAGGACGTGAGGCCAGGCAAGCAAAGCGATAAATCCGTAGGCCTCCCCAAGATAAAGGTCTATCAGGCGGTAGCCATCGATAACCCCATATCCCAACAAAGCCAACAGCCCACCCAGACCACCGCCGACAAGCGCCAGGAAATAGGCCAGCCGGCGCTGGCGGACTTCCGGAAGGAGCACCGCGTAGAAGCGATAAAGCGCCCACATCAAGAGCGCAGCGCCAAGAACACGCCAGGTATGGAAGATCGCTACCAGCAGGCCGGTTGATGGGCGCGGCCCGCCGATCAGACCGGCAATATGCCCGGCCAGAATATAGGAGAAATACACCAGTGTATCGACATGTGGCTCGACGGCATACACATCCTGGAACAGCCAGCGCCCCTGCGCGCCCAGCCGCATCTTGGCCAGATAGGAGTACGCATCGCCCTGCATGAAGAACGAGCCCGTGAAGGCCTGCTCCGGCGACGAATTCAGCCACCCCAAGGTGTATGGAATGAAAGTCAAGGCCAGGATGATGATCCCGACAATGGCGGCCCAACGCCATTCTGCGATTGACGATTGATGATTGATGATTGATGATTGATCACTGCTCATGCCTCTGACCTCATGTCTCAGAGCTCTTTCACTGGGGCACCTCGTAGATGGTGTAATCGCCTTGCTGGTAAGCTTCTTGCAGGTCAAGTCCGGCGGGGTCAAAGCAGCCTGCACCATTGCAACACAGCGCCTGTTCCGGAGGACCAACCCAGATGTAAGAAACACAACCTTCGATGAGCAAATGCTGCCGTTCTTCGTCTGTCATGCCATCCGAGAAAAAAGCCTCGACCTGGCGCTCCTTATCGGCTGCATTCACCGTCTCCGGACCGTGCCCCAGGTACACGCGCACCCCCGCATAGGCAGGCAGGATGCTGCCTGAAACCCGGGTCGATAACACTATGCTGTCGTCAGGGGCCTGATCGTAGAGCCAATCCAAAGCAGACAGTTCATCGGCGGGATGGAACATCGGCCAGAAAGGGTTAGAGGCCATCTGCGCCGCACCACCAATCAAGAAAACCGTCGACGGCAGCAGCAGGATTAGCATTCCTGTCACGGCTGCCCAGCGAGCAGGACGTCGAGCCTGCCTGATCCAGGCCCACAACCCCCGCACCGACAGAATCGACAGGGGCACGATCACGCCTTCCAGCAGGCGGCGCTGGACGTTGATCGGCAGGTAAACCAGGACGGCGCTCACCAACGGCCAGATAATCAGCAAAACAGAGCGGTGCGATAGGCCCTGACGCCACAACAGAACCGCGCCGGGAATGCCCATAACAATCAGTACGCCGTAGGCCGGCAGATAGCCTGAGAGTGGTGGTGATGGTAGATTGTTCTGGCCGGCCCAAACAGCGAAAATCGGGTTGTTGGTGAAAAGCCAGGTGCTATAGAGCAGGAACACCAGGGGAAGTATCCCTGCCAGAGCAGCCAGGCGAAATTCCGGCCAGGGAATACGCCGACGAACGACAGCCAGCGCAGCCAGCCAGACGGCTATGAGCACCCCCAGTAAAGCCACGTAAAACGGTACAATGATCCCCATGCCCAACCAGGCCATCCCGGCGAGGATCGCCCATCGCCGGCCGACCGTATCGATTGCCCGCCACAAGGCCAACCAGCCGGCGAGCAACAGGCTGCGTGCCAGCGATAGATGAGGAAGACCAAACAGCAGGAGTGTGCTGAACCCCTCCGGTATGTACAGCTCGACCGGCGGCGCGCTGGTGGCGGACAAAACCATCGCTACCCAACCCAATCCCCCACCAACAGAAGCAACAACCCAGGCCAGCCGCCGCTGGGGCACCTCCGGCAGAAACCCGGCCACAAAAAGATACAAGACGGCAAGAAGCAACGCGCCACATATAACACGTGCCACATGATAAGTCACGATCAGCGTCCCGGCGGTAACCCTCGCGCCTTGCCCGGTCAACCAGGCTGCCAGCTTGCCCAAAGCCAGGTAGTGCACGTAAGCAAAACCGCTCTGGTGCGGCTCGCTGGTATAGACGAGCTGCAGCAGCCAGCCGTCCCGCGCCCCATAACGCATCTTGGCGATGTACGAGTACATATCTTCGAGGGCGAACAGGAAGCCGCTGAAACGCATCTGCGGCGTCGAAGCAAGGCGGCCAACGATGTAAGGCAGACTAAACAGCAATAGGACAACGAAAGCCATCACGGCCACCCAGCGCCATTCAGCCGTTGACACTTTAGGCATGATACACCTGTTTCCGTCTGCGAAAAACCACCCACACCACCAGCCCAAGCACTGTAAGGCCTGTAACGCCCATCCCGGCAACATCGGCCAGCGGACGGTAGGCAAACTCCACGGTATGGCACCCTGATGGAAAATCGCCCTCGGTAGCCAGCAGCCCACTCCAGGCCGCGGTCGACACAGGTAAGCCATCCACCCAGGCCCGCCAGCCGGGCATCCAGGCTTGAGGGATCACGATGCGGGATAGATCGGTCTCCGTGCAAATCTTCGATTTGATGGTATTTACACCCATTGACGGTTTAACGTCAAGATAAACACCTTGTGGCACTGCCGGCGGCTCATCCGGCAGACGGTAGATGATCGTCGCATCGTGCAGCTGCACATGGGACTGCAACTCCTCTGCTCGAATTTCCGGCTCAGCAACAATCCAGCACACGCCCAGCGTCCTGAGCAAATCGACGTCCAGCTCAATCTCTTGCAGATCGGTTTCACCCGGCGGCAGCGGCGGCGCAATTACACTGTACCCATCCAACTCTACGCCGGCAGCCGCAGCAATGTGCCATGCACTCGTCTGGAGCTGAAAGGGATCGACGCTATGCAAAGTGGCCAGGCCGGCACGCGCGGTCGCCGGGCCGATCAGATCGAAGGTAGGCGAGTAGACCGATCCACAGCTACCGTCGATATGCGCGATGATCTCCTGCTCGGGCCTCTCGATATCGGCCATCGAACGCGCGCTGACAAGCGTAACATCGACACCCAATAGAGACAGGATCAACGTGACAAGCAGAAGAACACTCCCTATCACCCTGCCTCGCATGTGCGAAGGAGCGTCGAGAGAAGCAACCAGATCAGCCAATCCGCCGCCCGCCAGCCACAATCCGCTGCCTATGCCGAACAGAGCCGCCCCTGTACCAGTGATGACACCCTGTAGTCCTGGCATAACCAGTGCAGCCGATGTCCATGCGATGCCAGCAAAAGCCATCGCCAAAGCAATCAACCGGCCACGGCGACCCAACCCGTGCTTCAGGAGTCCCTCTAGCCCATACATACCCGCGATGACGAGACTAATCACCACCACAAACCAGGCCCGCGATGGGACGCGGAACCAGCTTGTCAGTGGCAGCAGCTTGACAACAGGCAAAAAAAGAGGACCATTACTACCCAACGCCCACAGTAGCGCCAGGATTGCCATCCCCCACCAGAGCCAGGCGCGCCAGCCCCCTCTTTTCCGGAACAGCTCGACAACCGCCAATCCAATCACCGGCAAGCCGAGATAGGTCATCCATTCATGAAAACCACCCAGGTCAGGGAACAACATCCCCAGCAGATACTGCGGCGGCAAAGAAAACACTGCCGCCTCCTGCGCAGTCAAAGCAGCTCGGGTGAGATAAGGGCTAACAGCAAGCAGGGGAATGGTCTGGACAGCGGTCAACAGCAGTAGCAAGATCATGGCCAGTGAGTATGTCTTCCAACCACAGAGAAGTGAACGCCGTTTGGCGATGCTGTTCGCTATGGCATAAATCGCGGCAACCGGCAGCATATAAAACGCGATCCGCACATCGGCCAATACAAGCAGTGCCGCAACACAACCAGCCACCCCTCCCCACTCCATCGAGGGTGTATCCACGACACGTCTCACCGCCCACAACAACCAGGGAACCCAGGCCAGCCCATAAACAATATCCAGGTGCCCGGCCCCCAGATGACCGATCAGTTTAGGATTAAGGCCCCAGGCCACGGTAAACAGAAAGGCCGTAAGCAACCGCACACGCTCGGCACGCAGCCAGGCAAACATCCCTAGAGCCAACCAGGCCATATGCAGATAGAGCATGACATTCAGGTGGTATGTGGGAGATAAGGGAAGAGACAACCATTGAGGAGGATACCATACTTTACTCAAAGGGTTAGCAGCAAAAGGCTGCCCCAGCATGTGCAGAGGGTTCCAGAGCGGCCACTCTCCATACTTCCAGACGCTCTCCCTTAAAAAGTGGGTATTTGGCCAGTGAGAGATAGCCGCATCGGAATAATCTGAGCCAGAAGGATAAGGTAAACTGCCAGGCGGCACCAGAGCAGCGACAACAAGTACAAGTATCGCAACGGCAGCCCAGCGAGCCAGCACCCAGGCCTGCTCTGTGCTAATTACCGGATACTTCATAGATGACAACTTCACCATTGGAGGATTGGAATACTTCTTCGCCTGTTATCGGACATATTTCATGGTCATCCGCCAGCGAGCGCTCGCGAGGCCCAACCACGATATAGTCCACACCTTCCCGGGCCACCACACCGCAATCAAAACCTTTGTAGAAATTCCCAACGGCTGCTTGCCTTTCCTCCGCTTTGAGCGTCTCGAAGGGATGTCCATATACAACACGAGGGCCTCGTGAGGGAATATATAGGCTAAAATCGGGTGATGCTAACACCAGACTATCCCTCTTGGCCTGCAACCAAACCAGTGCTTCATTCTCTTCCCGGCTGATGTAGTAATAACTGGACTCGGCCGGGTTGAGCGTGCCGACCAGGAAAACCACGACTGCCATGACAGTTGAGGGAACCATCAGGCAGAGCGCCAAGACTACGACCACCATACGCCATCGCCTGGCAAAGGCAGGAACGATAACACGCCACAAACCAATCCCGGCATAGATCGCCAGAGGAACAACCAGCCCCATCGTAAAACGACGCTGCAAACCCAATGG
The DNA here is from genome assembly GCA_016927375.1 of Anaerolineae bacterium. Lineage (GTDB taxonomy): Bacteria > Chloroflexota > Anaerolineae > Aggregatilineales > UBA3940 > JAFGMS01. The sequence goes on along the minus strand of JAFGMS010000271.1, from coordinate 1,308 downwards.
GGCATATAATAAAGCCAATATCGAAACGATCCAGGCAATCAAAAACACATCGCCATCATGGATAGTGCGGCGTGAGCCCCACACACCGATTCCGGCCAGGATCAGGATCGGCCCAAACGCAATCAGGTAGTCCCACACCGGCGGAGACGGGGTCTGATTTTGACTCATCCATTCCCGGAAGACCGGGTTACTGGGGGATATTGCCCACGCATTGTAGGCAGCCAAAGGCAAACCAAGCAGCGCCACAACTATCCCCCAATTCAGCTCGCGACGGGGAAAGATCCGGCGCCGCCACCACAACCAGGCACAGAGCACAGCATAACCAACACCCAGAGGCACCAAGACAAAAGGCGACATGCTAACCAGCGCAAGGCTCCCCAGGCCCAACCCTAGCGTCTGGAAATCTAGTTGAGGCCATCTTTCTGTCTCCACCAGAGCACTGGTCACCAAGACGTGAGCCATCCAGATAGCCAAAGCAATGGCCAGAGGAAAATGTGGATTGGCATAGGCAGCCTGAAGGGGAAAAGCTTCAGGCAATACACCTATATCAGAAACAGTGATTACTGCATCCGGCATCATGCCTCCAGCTACCATCAGGACAATCCAGCCAAAGCCGGTTCCGAGCACGGCAAGCCCCCAAGAAATGCGACGCTGTGTCACATCGCTGGTCCAGTCAGCCATGAATTGGTAAATCGCCAAAAACATGAGCATGCTGCTCACCAACCGCACGGCATGAAACACCAAAATAGCCTGTAACCCCAGTAATCGGCTCAAATGACCCAGAGCCAGGTAGAAAGTGAAAAGAAACACGCCGCGATGCGGTTCCGGGGTATAAGGGAGGTGAAAAAACCAGCTTCCACTATATCCCTGATACATCTTGGCCTGGTAACTTGCCCCATCGACGGGATTGACCAAAACACCCATAAAATACGAATCCGGTGTTGCGGCAACATAAGCCCAGATAAAAGGTAAAGAGATAGTCACCATAAGCAGCGTGCTGGCAATGAACACCCAACGCCACTCGCTGTTTTCAATCTCACTATTTATTATCATTTGCCTTATCTTCCTCATCCGCTGCAACCTATGTTACAACGATAGTCATTAGCTTGTGACAGCGAGCCAATTACCAACAACTTAGGGATGGTTCACCCTTCTCGGCGCTGTCATTCCCGCTTTCGCGGGAATCCACCTGTTACGCCGAGCTCGCACATACGTTCAGTGCCGTATTGAGTGAGTAATTCGACAATGTCAACTTGAGTACCCTCTCGATGTTGCTATGCTCAAAGAGGCGCGCTTCGTTCCAGATCC
>JAFGMS010000024.1 GCA_016927375.1 Anaerolineae bacterium | reverse complement strand
CAGTGCTTCCTACCACTCCCGCAGTGCTTCCTACCACTCTTTCAACGTTTCCTACCAGTCCCGCAACGCCTCCTACCAGTCCCGCTGCATTACCTACCACTCCTGCAATGCTTGCTACGGCTCCTTGAGTGCTTGCTTCAATCCATTGTGCATTTCCGCTGGTTACGGATATGTGTTCGTAACCAGCAAAGCCATCAGCCGACTACCCCATCGGCATCTCGGAGAACGGGGGCAGATCGGGCTCTGGTGGCGTTTCAGAAATGGGCATCATGAAAACCGGTTTGTCGGTGCCCTCGACAACGCGTCTGGCGACACTCCCAACTAACATCTCCAACCGGCCGCGGCCGCGCGAAGTCATCATAATGAGATCAGCCTCCTCTCGCTCGGCGACGGTGATAATCGTCCTGGCAGGTATAGAGCCGGTGACAATCGTCCGGGTACGTATACCCTCGGCCTGCAGCGAGGTAGCTACCGCATTCAAGAACTTATTCATATTCATATTTGCTCTCATCCGCAAGGTCTCGACGAACTCATCAGGCGCGCGGTATTTGCTCACCTCAGGCACTGCCGGAACGGAAGTCAGGAGCACTTCGGCATCGAACGTCTTGGCGAACAACCGGGCATAGGGGAGGGTGCGCTCAGAGATAATCGAGCCGTCCAGGGCGACGAGGATGCGCTTCCAGGAGAATGTGCTTGCTGCGCCGCTGTCATCAGCCTGGATCAATAATATTGGTGTGGCAATCTTGTGAACCAGCTTTCTGGAGACGCCGCCGCTGCCCCAATGCTTGACACCCGATTTGCCGCTGGTGGATGTGATGACGAGGTCAATACCGTTAGCTGCGATTTGCTCGGCTGTTGCGTCAGCGATGAACCCGGGACGGATCGTATATTCGGCATCGATGCCTTGCTCTTTGATCTCCTTCACCTGAGCGATGAGATAATTCTGGCGAGCTTTGTAAGTCTCTTCGTACTGTTCCTGGAGTGCCTGGGTGTGATCCTTGACCGCTGAGAGCAGGAGCATCTTTGCTCCGGTGGCTTTACACAAGGACACAGCGGTGGGTAGAGCCTGAGCTGCCAGGGGCGAGCCATCCAGGAGAACAACCGCCTTTCGAACAGCTGCTTTCTCATCACGCCAGGTGCTGTGTATGATGGGCTCCGGCTGCCACGTGATTTCGAGATCCGGTGGGGCCTGCTCTTCGACATCAGTGGTTTCGTACTGGCCAAAGCCAAATCCGGCCAGCTGCGCGGCATCGAGCAGGCCAAGATGATCCATAGCCGCAGAAGGCGCCCCGAGCTTGTTACGGAAGTAGGTAAAAATCGCATAAAGTATCGGGATAAAGACGATGTATGTCCACGCCCCCTCCAGGAAACGCTCGATAAAGATTATGGCCGTCGCGCTGGTCGTCAGCAGAGCAGCCAGCGCCGTACCACCGAGCAAGGCCGCCAAGCCAAAGGAAAACTGCGCTTGCATATTCCGGAGCAGACGTTTGGTTACAGCCCAGCCGGTCATGCTCAGCAGGATGAATACACCTGCGGCATACATGGCCAGGTAGAACTCCTCATGGGTGCCAAAAAGTAAGAAACATAGGCTGACGATGGCGACCTCGGTCCAGACCGGCTTGTCAGCCACCTCAAACGCATTGCGCTCACCAAACAGATGAGGGATGTAGTGACGCTCCTTGAGCCCCAGGGCCAGGTTCTGCAATCCCTGGGCGCTTGCCGCTGAGGCAGACATCAACACCACTATCCCGATCAGTGTTCCAATATATGGAAGGGGGTCAGGCAGCAGCCCATCCATGGTTTGTGTGAACACCGATACATCTGTATTCGTAGGATCGGACAGCCGGAAGATAGCAGGACCGACAATCACCATGGTAACCGATACCGTCCCCATGATGATCAGCAGGCTGCTGAAGGCCTTTTTACTCCTCTCGGCCGGCTCACCCTCGTAGGCTGCTACCAAGTTGGCAAAAACCTCGATGCCTGTCATGACCGCCAGAATGCGGACATAGCCGCCTACCGTGAAATGCAGATAGTCGAAGTTGAAAGCCCTGATATCTATCTCGGGTAAATGAAACCCTTGCTGCCGGATAGCGGCTATGATCATGGCCCACAGCAGCAGCAGAACGCCGGCCGTGGCCGGGCCAAAGGTCCGGGCGGCCATTTTCGGACCCCGGTTCACCAGCCATCCGGTCAGGACGCTTAGAGCGATAGCCAGAAAGGTCCGGTATTGTATTCCCAGAATTGACTCGTTCAAGACTGGCAAGCGGTCGGCGACGAAAGTAACCATCGCGGCCATGCTGACGAGAAACGTTAATGTGTACTCGATGAAAGTAATCGCCGCGTTGACCTTGGCTGCCCAACTGCCGAATTCCTCTTCGCTGAGGCCGCTGCCGCCGCTGCCGTCCGTTACCCAGCGCATGACCAACCGGTACATCGCTGAGACGACGGCAATTGTCAAGACGACCATCCAGACCGAGGCGCCAAAGGTGACCTGAGCCACACCTGCTACGACGATCAGCTTGAGAAACGGGCCAAAGACATATAATGGGGAGGTTGCCGGATCACCGCCACCGGCGAGGGCACCTTCGAGGGCGTTGCTTAGTTTATGGGACGGGCTTCCCGCCATGATTTTACCTTTATCTAGCTGGCCGGTCTTTATGAAACCGGCATACAAAATCCACCGCGGAACCTCACATACCTGATGCAAAATGCCGTGGATAAACTGAATAAGTATGTTCGTTGATGAGTTTTTGGGGCAGGCTTAAAGACGGCTTGTCGTATTCCTGTAAGGGGAATATCCGCCTTGATTGTACTTGTGGGCCGATCTCTGATATTGTTGGTTAAGTCTCAAAGCACGTGGCCCTATTGTGGAATGGGGGCCTGTATCGTTAACATTATCAGTCTCTGCCTGCGATGAATCATTCATTTATTAACCTGGAACTTGTCACGTTGTGCCATAGCAGGTGCTTTACGCGACGCACTCACTGGAACAGGTATGCAGACGTAGCAAAATTCTATCCTGAATTTTCTATCTAAGGCAAGTCGTGCCGCCGAAGCGATCTTTGATTGTCTGCGAACGCCCTGTTATAATCGCTCCGGTGGACGAGCACATTACCTGGATGCGGGAGGCCCTGGCCGAAGCTGCGAAGGCAGCCGAGTTGGGTGATATCCCAGTCGGCGCTGTGGCTGTCCAAGACGATGTCATCGTCGGCCGTGGTCACAACCGCAAGGAATATGATCGCGATCCGACCGCTCACGCCGAGATGATTGCGCTGCGCCAGGCAGCCCGCATGCTGGGCGGCTGGCGGCTGATCGGTGTGACGCTGTACTGCACGCTTGAGCCTTGCGCCATGTGCGCGGGCGCGATGGTCCAGGCCCGTCTGCCCAGCCTGGTATGGGCGGCCGATGACACCAAGGCCGGGGCGGGCGGCTCGGTGCTTGATTTACTGAGCCACGAACGCTTGAACCATCGGGTCCGGGTGACGCGCGGCGTCCTGGCAGAGGAGGCCCAGGCTCAGTTGGCAGCGTTTTTTAACAACTTGAGAAACAAATAGGACGCCGGCCGGAACATTGTGGAGGGGTGCCAGAGTGGACGATTGGGGCGGTCTCGAAAACCGTTGTGGCCTTTATGGTCACCGTGGGTTCGAATCCCACCCCCTCCGCCTTAATCATTGATGATTGACGATTGGACGGTTGGACGGTTGCGCCAATCAGGCCATTCCCGCAGATGAACCTTTACTATTTAACCCGGGTACTCTACCCGAACCCCCACGCCAGTACTGTCATTCCCGCGAAAGCGGGAATCCATACGTGTCACGCTTCATACCTTGCCTGTTGACATTCACTCTTGTTGATTGCGCTCTTTTTCCGGCTATACTAACATTCATACATAAGAAGAGACTTGGCCGCGACTGCCTCACCTGGTGGTCGAGCAGTCTCTTGTTGCACTCACATCCAACCGAGGAGGCATGGACATGCTGCAAGGCAATAAATCAACCGGGGAGCTTCGTTTTGAGCTTCTGATTGTGGGGACGGTGCTGGTCGTCGCGGCGATTCTATATGTTATCTTGCCCGAGGATCTCCGCTCACTGATGCTTTTCTTGCCGGGCCTCATTTTACTTGGGGCAGCCATCTACCAGGATATGCAGCCCGACTGGCGGGCCGGTTGGCTGACTTATGCCCTGGCTGTTTTGATGGTTGCAACCGGTCTGGCGGGTATCGTCAATGCGCTTTTGGGTAACGCCGTTCGTCTCAACTGGGTTGTTGTTGCAGTGGTCGAATTAGGGGCCATCCTGATCGCCAAAGCATTGTATGACCCCTCGCCGCGGACATGAAGATGGTCGGCTGACGTTAATCACATCAAGACTTCCGAAATCTCAGGGACGCCGGTCCCGATTTCGGAAGTCTGTATGACAGTGCTGAGACAGGTCGAGCCGTCATCTGCCTTTTGTCATCGGTAGATCACTGGATTGACTCGATGAAGGCCTCAAGATCACTCTCCGGCCACGACTCTATCTCGCCCATGATCATCAGCATGATCAGGCTATCATTCACCTCGAAAATATCACTGACTACCTGTCGCATCGTGCCGCCGTAGTCAGTATCACCCTCATAGGTCATCAAGGTTACTTCCTGCCCGGCAATCTCCACCTCCGATTCATCAACCAGCTGCATATACATTTCTCTCTGACTGGCCTGGAGCTCCATACTCTGCTGCATTTGTTGTCTGTATTGCTCCTGGTCCATCTCGTCGCTGCCTACAATCGATGAGATCTGCATGAGCGTGATCATTGGTTTATCAGATTGATCCTCGGGGCCTATGAGCAGCATCTTCCCGAAGATGATGTTCATCACCATCCGTTCTTCGTAGCCGGGAGGCAGCTCATAGTCGGCGATCTTATCGGCGGCTTCAGCTACTTCTGCCGGATCTTCTATTATCATGTTCTCTACAATTGACTCTCCCATCACGCTAACAGCAATGATAGCGCCCGCGATCACCACCACGCATAAGATAACCAATGCCCCGATGATCCCAAGTACGATCTTTGTGTTACGGCTCATGGTCTTGTTCCTCCCGTTTGGCTGTTGTTCGTTGCCCTCGCTCTCCTGATAATCAGCGTTGCTATAAGAAGCAACGAGTAAAATGCAAATTCCGTCAAGTATTCTCGAAAACCTTCTACAGTAAAATATGCCGGCTTGGTTACAACAGAGAACCATGGCATGGGCAGGGCAAGCCTTGCGTCAGAGAATGGCCAAAATATGGCAACCCCATATCCATGATTGTAGAATGAATCCAACAGCAAATGACTGAGCCAGGCCGCAGAACCGCCGCCGATCGTCTTCCAGCCGCCGATCTGGCTGCGAAAGGCCTTTAAGGGAAGCAAAGCCATCACTGTCACAGCGATCAAGAGGAGATTGACAAAGAGGCTGTGGCTTATATCGTACCTGTCATGCCCCCAGTGCTTGAATGGAAGGTCAGGGATATTTGACAGTAACAGGAATACCCCCAAATAAGCTGCCAGCCACCTTGAAGGCGTATGATCCGGTTTGCACAGCACGCCTATGGCTGCCCCAGTCAGGGCATGCCCGATCTGTGTCATGAGATTTTTCCGCAAAGCTTGCTTATGGTGCAGAACGATTTGACTGTTTGACTTGCTGCTATCTACACTTTTGCCTGTTAAGCGCCTGTTTTAGCCTCTTCTTTTCTGGTACTTTCGAGCGGCTCGTCTTCAAGCTCGGCCATTCCGCGTAAGGCCGGGTTGATGCTGAGCACCAGCAAAACGGTCATGATGACAGCTGAAGATATGCACCACATACATATAGCAAGAATGACCCACACCTCCAGATAGGTTAGGTATATCGAGAAGAGCGTACCGAACAACGTCAAACCGAACTGGAGCGCCGGCATACTATCGGCCAGCCGGTCCGAGCGGAAGCGGCCCCATGCCCATACTGCCAGGATCGTGATATATCCTCCTACTCCCAGCAAACCAACCGGCAGTATGCCGAACAGCCTGGCGTACGGACTGCTGTTGACAGCGTTGCAATCGCCAACGGGGCCGCACACGGCCTCGGTCAGGGTTATCTCGACGTAGGCCAGGTAACAGGCCACGCCCATGCCGATCACACTCAGGATGGGGACAAGAAGCTCGACCCACTCTGCGCGTTTGCGCGGTGTGTGGCCCTGTACACCCCGGAACATGGCGATGAATGTGTAAATGACGCTGACGATCATGACGATCAGAACGATGGTTGCTATCTCAAAACCACCTGATGCGGGTTCAGCCGCAAGTGCTGCGGCCTCGGGAAGATGGGAGTACATGGATATCTCTCCGGAACGATATAGATAGTAGTGAAGCGGTGATTATTGTAGCAAGAAAGACCTCCCTTTGCATGCTCTGATAACCAGTTCGAAGGCCTGTTATGAAAAAGGCATCCCGCCGCTTGTTGAGTGCAGATCACAACGGATATAAACTCAAGACGAGCTATCCGGTGGTAGTCCATCTCTACCTGGCATGCCGGGTTGGTCTGGGGGACATCGACGGTGATGCCGAGCATCAGGCGGTCAGGTGGCTGCTTTTCGAGCAAGCCTACCGGCAACTGACCTACGATGATGATCGAGAAGTGCCGGCTTGTGCGCGAGGGCTGATCGAGCAGAATTCTCTGTTCCGGAACATCTGCAGAGGCAAGGTTGTGCCATAGATGTGAAGCTGTTGGAAGGCTGTCTAAGAAGTCCCCGGTCCCCAGCTGGGCCAGTATCCCTCTTCGAGAAGCAGATCGTACGCCCCGGAGTCCAGATCGAGCAGCCAGACTTCCGGCTGTGTGGCGTCGGCAGTTAACCCGTGCTGCTGGACAAGCAGATACCGGCTATCGGGCGACCACACGGGTGTGGAATGGAGCACATCAGATACAGGGGTAACGGGATGGGCATCGCTGCCGTCGGGCCGCATGAGCCAGATTTGCGAGCTGTATTGATCGGGCACACTTCTGTCCCGGCGGACCACGGCCAGCCATTCGCCATCGGGTGACCAGGATGCATACATGTCTTCTACGTTCTGCCCGGAGCTCAAATTGACCAGGTAGCCGGTTTCCAGATCGTAGCGATACAGATGAGAGGAATATACACCTTGAGAAGATTGCATCTTGGTCAGCAGAACCGATTTACTATCAGGCGACCAGGTGGCCACCTGTCCTGTCTGGCTGGAGATCGAATCGCCCTGCCCGGTGCGCAAATTGTACAGCTCAAGCGTTGGGGTCCCAGGATAACTCAGGTAACTCAACCAATTGCCATCTGGGGACCAGCTTGCACCAAAGCCCGGCATCTGACTGTCCTGGAATACCTGCCTGGTTGCGCCGCTCTCTAACGTATATGACCACAGTGTTGGAACAGCAGTGGCGGAGTATGGTTCTACGCGTTCATAGATCAGACGAGCGCCGTCCGGCGTCCAGAGGACATTACTGCAATATGCTTCCTGGCAGTCCACTATCCGGCTGGCTTTGCCACCAAGTTTGGGCATGAGCCAGATACTGCTGGCCTCTTGGATAGCAACCGTGTAACTGATGGACTTTCCGTCCGGTGACAGCGCATAATTTCTGACACCCGTCACAGCATCGCTCAACTGCTTTGGCTGCCCCTCTGGGAGGGTCTGCAGGTAGATTTGCATTTCTTCTTGTTCATTGTGGGCCATGTAGATAATACTGGCTTTATCGAGGTTGAATTCGGCTGTCGTTTCTTCCGAAGATGCTGCCTGTTCCCTACCTGATTGCCATGCAGCGAGCATGTCGTTTCTACTCACCGCGCCGAATATCATAATCAGCCCTACACCGAGCACGACAACTGCGCTCACCACCGGGAGCACAGGCGCGATGCGAGAAAAGAGGTCTGCCCGGCTCACCAACAGCCGGCCTCGTACGACGGCGCCGCCGATGAGGATCAGAACAATGGCCATGCCCAGGCTGAAAGTAACCACCAGCCCCAACCCCAGCAGGACACGGTTAATGGCTATGGCAATGAGCAAAATGGCGATTGCATCTGGACATGGCACCAAGCCCCCGCTGATGCCCAGTGTCAGCAGCGAGCGCCACGTTACCTCGCCCGCCGAGGCCAGTGTGAGGCGCCCGTCAGGTAGAAGAGCATCATAAGGTCTGGCCTCGATTGCCTGGTTGATAGCGATCCGTTGGCCGGGGCGGTCACTGCTGCGCTCTGTTTCCTGTGATGGGTCAGCCTGAACATGCCGTGCGCGTCGCTGCTTCCTTGAACGGGCGACGCGGCGATAGCCCCGCCAACGCGGCCGGAGGAGCCCAATCCCCATCGCAGCGATCAATAAGCCACTTGCCAGCTCCAGATAAGGAAAGATCTCGGTCGGCAGTAGAAAGTGCGACAAGGCAAGCGCAATGAAGCCAAAAAGCAGCACCGACCCCGTATGCGTGAGCGTGACGATGCCGCCCAGCGCCGCGGCATGACCGAGCGTCCCGCGTGAGCCGATGAGATAAGCGGCCACAAGCGCCTTTCCGTGACCCGGCGTAAGCGCATGTATTGAGCCGAGCACCAGGGTGATCACGAGCGCTCCGAGGTACAGCCCGGCTGAAAGCTCCGGCGTGCGGAGCAGATCGGTCAGGATGGTGGTTGAGCGGCTCGCACTGGTCGGATTGGTGGTCTGGCCGGACTGTGCTGTGTCGGAGACCAGGCCCAATGTCGGTGAGCCGCTGTCCCAGTAGACCTGACCTGGCATGGATGATGCGTCTACTGAGGTGTTGAAAGCGAACAGGAGCTGCCCGTTGTTCTGATCTGGAATATCAAAGGTGATGCCGTCTTCGCCATGTAGATAATACCAGTTGACGCTGAGTGACTCGGCGTGTTGAAAATGCAGCATGAGATGATGTGCCGCTGCCTTCTCATGTCGCATCGATGCGGGCCATTCCGCTTGCAGTCTGAGGCGAATTCCTTCGTCACCAAGCTCCATGGCCTCCATGGATGAAGGCCACTCCACCGAGACAACTGTCCATTGCAGCCTATCGGTATCGTCAAGCACACACGCGAATTCCCGGATGCGTATCTTAGCCCAGGAAGCTGCTTCCTCGGGTGAGACTTCATCGTTCTTATTGGTATCGGCCTCATACCACTCACCGATAGCCAGCATGGGGCCGGGCTGGATCGTCGAATGCACCACGAGCCCATCCGGCATGAGATGTACTTCGTGCGCATGGAAGTACATATCTGCCGGGTGAGCATGTGCGGGCGCCGCCGCAAACAGCGTCACGATCATCACAGAAAGAGGAACGAGCAGGATCCTGAATCTGCGAAAGATTGTTGTATTAGGATGTCCGGTTCCGCAACTCAATCGGCAAGACCTCGGGCCACAAGTAGCCACTCAATCACGTTCGATGTACATCCAATGCTAACACTTGAGCTTTGCAGATTGCCAGAATTGCCTGGTACCGGACGTAGAGATGCTGCCGGTCGTCGATCTCTGCCCAACCTTTGGCCCTCTCTATGAGCGGAGATTTTGGAAGTCTGAGCCTGTATTTCGTACTCTTACACACATCATTGGATATTTGGTAACTACTCAGCTATCAGCTGTTGGCTCTTAGCTGTTAGCTTTTGGCTGTGAGATGAAGGGATGAGCAATACAGCAGAATGGCCGGACAAAGCCGTTTCCGGCACAAGCCTGTTATTAGGAAACCACTCATCGGCAGTTGAGCAAGCATGACATTTTACCTATTTACCTTGTCATCGGAGTCTCAAGTTGACGAATTTATACGTAAATCTAGGAGGATGGAAGGGAGATGGAAGGAGGATGCTTAGACGACGCTTGGACGCCTCCCCGGATAGCACATAGTCAGAGTTTGTATGGGATGCATTTCAAGTTATCGTGTGATTGACGATTGAAAAAACAGATTGTTGCGACGACCAGGCAATTATCCAATCGTCACCTGTCTTGTTGCCCAGCACACACGGATCCTATGAGGCTTGTCATTCCCGCGAAAGCGGGAATCCATGTTTGATTGCTCGAGACCATCGTTTTTTGGCTCAACGCGGAAAAGTGGGGACTGCCCCAGACCCTAAGGGTTTCCAAAACCCTTAGGGTCTTTCGAGGTTCACGAACGGGTCCAGGAAGGGTCACAAATGAGTCTAAAGAGGTTTGCAAACGAGTTTAGACTCGTTCCCAGGTTGCTCGGCACTCAGCACGCGTCACTTTGGTGACACAGCTTAGATACTTGAATGTAGACTAGACTAGTAGTCAGTCAATCTGATTTTGATGGATAAGTAGCCTGGAACCCATGGCTTTTCTATT
>JAFGMS010000023.1 GCA_016927375.1 Anaerolineae bacterium | reverse complement strand
TCGTCAATCATTCAATCCAAACGACCTTCGGTCGTCAATCACACAATAACTTGACACACGCGATTGCGTTGCTGTCCGGCGCTTTGTAGCTTATCATCAGTAGCGTGTTCAAGAGAGGTATGAGATATGATTGATTGGCAAGTCAAGGTGCAGGAACTCAAACAGACAGCTGATGAGCTTAACCTCTGGGCATCCAAATCCAGAGGACGCCAGCGGACAGTATTGGGCCGTATAGCCGATGAGCTACGACGTTTTGCCGATCAGATCCATCGAGAGCTTGTGCCACCAGACGAGAATCAAGAAGCAGCCGACATCCCGGATTGGCTAACAGCCATCATCGAGTCTTCGTCCGATGTGACCGAAACCGACTACGAGGAGGACGAAGAGGATTACTATGAAACCGAGGAAGAAGAATGGTATGAAGACGACAATGAATTCTACGAGGAGTAAAGGCACCTACTTCTTGTCTGTTTGTAGCCCACCCGGTCGCTTGATATAATCCTGGCAATTATGCCGCCCCAACATTATGAGGGGCGTGTTGTTTGTTATCTGGGGTTGCAGTTTATGCTAGAAAAACTTGCGGGCGTCGCTGCTCGTTACGAAGAACTTGAACACCTGCTTGCCGATCCTGATGTAGCTGCCGACTACGAAAAGGTAGCTGAGTACGCTCAGGAGCGCAGCAATATCTCGCCGGTCATTGAGAGATATTACGAGTATAAGCAGATACTGGAGCAGCTCGAGGAAGCTCAAACCCTCTCAGCTTCAGATGACGCCGACATGCGCCAGCTTGCCGCAGAGGAGCTTGCCAGCCTGCAAGCTCGCCAGGAAGAACTGGAAGAGGAACTGCGACTGCTGCTCTTACCCAAAGACCCGCGTGACAACAAGAACGTCATCCTTGAAATCCGGGCCGGAACAGGCGGTGATGAGGCCGGATTGTTTGCCGCCGACCTGTTCCGCATGTACACCCGCTATGCCGAGAATAATGGCTGGAAAGTCGAGATCCTGGACAGTCACGACACCGGCGTAGGTGGCTTCAAAGAGGTCACCGCCCAGATCAAGGGCCGGGGCGCATATTCGCGCCTGAAGTATGAAAGTGGCGTCCACCGGGTGCAGCGTGTCCCCACGACAGAAAGCCAGGGGCGCATTCATACCAGCACAGCTACTGTCGCGGTATTGGCCGAGATGGATGAAGTCGACCTCAAGATTGACGAAAAAGACCTGGATGTCGATGTCTATCGCGCTGGCAGCGCGGGTGGGCAGAATGTCCAGAAGAACGAAACGGCCATTCGCATTACCCACAGACCGACTGGTTTAGTAGTCACCTGCCAGGATGAGCGCAGCAAGACGCAGAACCTGCTGCGAGCCATGAGCATCTTGCGTGCCCGGCTGTATGATATGGAGCAGCAGCGCATCCAGGATGAGCAGGATGCCGACCGGCGCTCCCAGGTCGGGACAGGCGAGCGCGCCGAGAAGATCCGGACCTACAACTACCCCCAGAGCCGCGTCACCGACCACCGCATCAATATCAGCAGTCACAACCTGGCTGCCGTGATGGGCGGCGACCTGGATCAGTTCATCGATGAGCTGGGAACACGTGACGAGGCAGAGCGGCTGCAAAGCGCAGAGGTATAAATGGCGCAGGGATGAGGCATGAGGCATGAGGGATGACCGTTTAACCATCAACCGTAACCGATTTCCTGTAAGCTGGAGGTTACACTCAGTGGCCGTTCTGATAGCCGGCGCGGCCCATAGATTTCAAGATTTCCGATAAGCGACCTTTGGAAAAAATCCAGAGGTCGCTTTTTTGGGTAGTACGCGAGAATAGCGTGGTTGATAGGTGCGGGACGCTGAACCTCACCCACTGCAACGCGGGCTCTCTATGCCGTTAGCTGTTGTGATGTTGGCAATCTGGCCACTTACCCCTCTCCGCCAGGCGGAGAGGGAACGCAAATCGCGTATCGAGCTGCTACGCTTCTCGGGGGTGAGGTTATGAGCGCCAAACCGGGCTTCGCCGGCTTGTCCACGGTATTTCCGGGTGCTGCCCTTTTTTGTGGAAAACCAAGACAATCTTAAGTTTCAGGAGAGAACCTATATGCAACCTAATATGTCACCAGCAAAGCCGCGTCCGGCAGATAACAACAGCCACGGTTTATACGGGCAGGACATTCTGTCTGTCAAGCAATTCACCCCTCCGGTGCTCGACTACATCTTCAGCGTATCTGAGGAGATGCGCACACTGGTCGAGCGCTTTGGCTCGGCCGACCTGCTGCAAGGCAAAATCATGACCAACCTGTTTTACGAGCCCAGTACCCGCACCAGCTCTTCATTCATGGCGGCCATGCAGCGGCTCGGCGGGCAGGTCATCCCGATCAATTCAGTGCAATACTCCTCAGTCAGCAAGGGCGAATCACTGGCCGATACCGTTCGTACGCTGGAATGCTACGCCGATGTGATCGTCATCCGCCATTACGAAGCAGGCGCCGCGGCCGAGGCCGCTCACTGGGCCAGCAAGCCGATTATCAACGCCGGTGATGGCGTCGGCGAGCACCCCACACAGGCACTGCTCGATGCCTACACCATCCAACGTGAGCTGGGACGCATCGATGACCTCACCGTGGGCATGCTGGGCGATCTGCGCTTCGGCCGCACCGTTCACTCACTAACGCGCCTGCTGCTGAATCGCAACGTGACCTTCCGATTTATCTCGCCGCGGCTGCTGCGCATGCCGGAAGAGATCCGCGATGAAGTGACCGAGGCGGATGGCACATTCACCGAGCACGAAGACCTCGAAGAGGTAATCGGTGAGGTAGATGTCCTGTACGTCACCCGCGTTCAGAAAGAGCGCTTCACCGACCTGGGCGACTACGAAAAGGTCAAAGGAGCTTACATCATCAGCCCCGAGACGCTGACACGCGCCAGACAGGAGATGGTCGTCATGCACCCTCTACCCCGCGTCGGCGAGATCACCTACGAGGTAGACAACGACCCACGGGCAGCTTACTTCCGCCAGATGCAGAATGGCCTCTACATCCGTATGGCTCTTTTGGCCACAGTATTGGGACGGGCATGAGCGCGTTACACGTTCAAACGTTTACACATCGCAGGTTCGAAGTGGGCAGCAGCAGTTAACGTGCCAACGTGACGGTGCGTTGAAACATCAAAACGTTAACGGCAAAGACATATCAAGGTACCAACGTATGAACATGCTAACGTGCCAACGTTTTGAACGGAGTATTCAATGACAACATTCCGAGACAAGTTATGTTCAGCTCAGGAAGCTCACCGGAGCTGGCTGTGTGTAGGCCTCGATCCTGACCTGAGTAAGATCGGTAGCATCGACGGCTTGAGCGGGACCGGCGGAGTAGTGACCTTCTGCCGCCGGATCATCGAGGCGACCCATGACCTGGTGTGCGCCTACAAACCTAACCTGGCCTTCTTCATGGCCCACGGCTCGGAGGGTGTGCGCGCACTCGAAGAGATGCTGCGGGCTGTGCCGGATAACATACCGGTTGTGCTGGACGCCAAGCTGGGCGATATCGGCAACACTCAGCGGATGTACGGGCAGGCGATCTTCGAGGCGTTCGGCGCCGACGCGGTAACCATCAGCCCCTACATGGGAGAAGATGCCGTCGTGCCGCTACTGGAGGCCTACCCCGGATGTGGCGTATACATCGTCTGCCGCTCCAGCAACCCCGACGGCAAACGGTTCCAGGACCACCCTGGGCAATCACCATACCTTTACGAGCAGGTAGCCTGGGCGGCCCAAGGCTGGGCACAGGCTTATCCTGAGAATTCGGTTGGGCTAGTAGCTGGCGCTACACAGCCCGATGAGCTGTCCACACTCCGGGCAGTTGTCCCCGAGCTGCCATTTCTGATCCCCGGTGTGGGCGCCCAGGGCGGCGTGCTGGATGCGGCCGTATGCCACGGCCCCACCGCTGATGGCATTGGGCCATTGATCAGCATATCGAGGGGAGTTCTGTACGCCTCGATGGGACCTGACTACGCACAGGCTGCTCGGGAGGCAGCCAACCGCCTACGGGATGACATCAACAATCTGAGAGAAGGTAGAGCATAACGGCAAAAACACAAGGCATGCAAACGAGCACTAAAGAGCTTTGGCGTACTATAACAGCCGTACCGGTATATGTTGTATATACAGCAAGAGCAAGCGACGATATACCAGAAACTGCGCAAGTTTGGTCACAGCTATGTAGTAACCATTCCCAAGAAAGAGGTTGAAAACCGGAACCTCAAAGAGGACTAGCTGCCGGCTGTTCATGTTCAGCCGGCTGAAGCCCGGCCTGTGCTCTCCGAACAGCTGCGAAAAATCCTCGAAGAAAGCTGGAATGACAACGAAGATGGCTGTCGCCATTTGGCAGGTCGATGAGTGAGATTGTCTACCTCGGAGTGGGTTCTGGTCTAGCAACAGAAAGGTGGAGAAATAGACGCAGCGTGCATCACGGCCATCATGCCGACCATGATAGATTACTTGGTTGCGAGGGGGGCTCGCTAGAAGACGCACATTTACCTCATGGAAAAGACCGGACATGAGGCTGTAGAGGAGAAGCCCTTGACCACCACGACCATCAACAACCTGGTGAGGAAGTACGCACACTGGGCCAGCCTGGATGGGATCTCCGCTCGCAGCCTGCGTCATACCGCAGCCATGCATGTCTCTCAAAAAGGAACCATTGCTGAGGTATCCAAGTTCCTACGGCACAAGAGCGTCCGGGTGACCACCATCTATCTGGAGCATGTTGATATCGAGAGTGCGGATCGGCTGACCAACGAACTCGCCAATAACCTCATACAGGACACAGATTCGAAGTAAGGGTGTAACTGCTCAGCTATCAGCTATCAGCGGTCAGCACTCAGCCTCGACACACATGAAAGGTCGAGAAACCAGGTGAGGTGACCAACAATACTGAGTTTACCATCAGCTTGATAGCGGGAAACCACTCATCAGCAACTGAACAGTCATTGCGTTTTACCTATTTACCTTTTACGCATCACTCATAGCCACAGAGGAAGCGCCAGGTGGCTGAGTAGTTACTATCAGGCTTTATCCGGTGCTCCTTATTGTCCATCTTTTCTCTCTGCTCGCATGGCTGAATAGTTACCCTCAATCCATCGCTTCTGTTCGGGACTGAAGTCGCGGATATTACCTGTAACAACCACGAAGCCACTCTCCACTGCATAGTGTACTATTTTCCCGGCAATTCAATAGTCCCGTTCCCATAGGTGTCAACTTAAGCC
>JAFGMS010000270.1 GCA_016927375.1 Anaerolineae bacterium | reverse complement strand
GATTGAAAAATATCTCAAGCCATCCAGACAGTCATCGACCATCAAGAGCACCCGTTACCCAATATGGCTGCTGTTTTTACTGTGAACTGTAAACTAAACTGTAGACTGCGAACTACTTTTCACAGCTCGGAAACTTAAACGTAGACCGGGTCAAAAAAGGAAATTCCTATAGGATCAAGATAAATGGGAGATCGCAATCTCTGAGCGAATTTCCGGATAGATATGTATCGAGGGGCTCACCTATGTCTGTTATACAGGGCAGCAAACGCAATTTGGAAGAACTGCGATCACGACTATCAGAGCGCTCGACTATTTTACTAATTTGCGTGAGTATTCTGTTCATGTGGCTGGATCTTGGCAATGAGGATTTCCCCACAACTGCATTCTGGACATGGGCGTGTTTCCTGATCCTGGGGTTGGGAGTGCGAAGGCTGGCCGCCAGACATCCGATCCTGGAGCGCCATCTGCTGGTCTGGGGCACGACAGCAGGCTTGGTCGCTGCTATGTATCTGTCCGATGTTTCTTGGTTGGTTTTCCTGGCACTGCCTCTGATTCTGATCAGTGCGCTGATCATTCCGTACAGCCATGTGATCGTGGCCTCCGTAATCGGGATTGCATCAATCCGGCAACCTGACGACTCAATTCCTGCTCTCTATGAACCGTGGACTTATTGGCTTCTCTTAGTGGTATGTGTCTTGCTGGCCTGGATGATCGTAAGCACACTATACACTGCCCTACAGTGGGCCTGGACGATGCAGCAACGAGCGGATGAGTTATTGGAACTGACACGAGATCGGCAGGAGGAACTTAACCGGATGGTCAAGTCGCTGGAATTGGCTTATGCAACCCAACGCCGAACGCAGCGTGAGCTGTATTTTGCTCGCAAACAAGCCGAAGAAGCCCGGCACATGAAAGAGCAATTTGCAGCCAACGTCAGCCACGAGCTGCGTACGCCCCTCAACCTGATTTTAGGTTTCAGCGAGGTCATGTATTTCTCGCCCGAAATCTATGGAGAGATTAACTGGACGCCTCCACTCCGCCAGGATATCTATCATATCTACCGGAGCAGCCGTCACCTATCAGAGATGATCAATGATATCCTTGATCTCTCGCGCATCGATTTTGTGGGTTTCAGTCTCAACAAAGAACAGACCTCACTGGCTACTTTGCTGTATAATGCTGTTGAGATAGCCGAGGGTCTCTTTCGTGGCAAGCCGGTTGAGCTAAAGGTCGAAATACCTGACGATCTGCCGGTACTGGATATTGACCGCACTCGCGTCCGCCAGATTTTGCTCAACTTATTGAGCAATGCCCAGCGCTTCACCGTCGAGGGATATGTAAAATTGAGTGCCAAACTGACCTCAAAGGAGGTGCTCATCAATATTAGCGATACAGGCCCC
The DNA here is from genome assembly GCA_016927375.1 of Anaerolineae bacterium. Classification (GTDB taxonomy): domain Bacteria; phylum Chloroflexota; class Anaerolineae; order Aggregatilineales; family UBA3940; genus JAFGMS01. The sequence continues at coordinate 1,646 of JAFGMS010000270.1, read as the reverse complement.
GGCGTCCCCGCCGATAAACTCGCGCACATATTCGATGAGTTTTACCAGGTCGATCACTCGCTGCGACGCCGTCAGGATGGCGCTGGACTAGGTTTGGCCATTTGCAAGCACTTTGTAGAAGCCCATGGTGGGCGCATTTGGGTCGAGAGCCGGGATGGTGCCGGGTCCAGCTTCTTTTTCACTCTGCCCCTTCCGGATGCTCTTAAATTCAACACAAGACCAGGAACAATACAACCAGTCGAGATGACCTGGCCCGATTACCATCCGTGTATCCTGGTTGTCGATCCCGATCCCAACGTGGCAGCAATTATCGAGCGTCATATTCCGGATTACGATGTTGTGCAAGTGAGCGACCCGGATCTGCTGCCCAAAGAGATCTCGCTAAGCCATCCCCAGGCCGTGATCTGCAACGTGGCTCCAGGAACTTCTTGCGAGGCAAGCAACAATATCGCAGAATCGGTCCCGTTCATCGAATGCTCGCTGCCCAGCCAATCTTGGATGGCTGATAAGCTGAGGGTGGCTGCTTGCCTGACTAAACCGGTATCTGCCAAAGCTTTGCTCACTGAGACAAATCGTCTGGGGAATATCCGCGAGGTTTTGATCATCGATGACGATCGCGGGTTCTGCCGCCTGATCGAGCGCGCCTTGCAGGCCAGCGGGCAGACGTTCGAGATGCGTTTTGCCTACGATGGAAAAGAGGGGCTGGCCGCAATACGTGCCCGCCAACCCGATCTCGTACTGCTCGATCTGATTATGCCTGAGGTGGACGGCTTTGAAGTCCTTGAGGACATGCAGCAAGACTCCAAGTTGGCTGACATTCCTGTGATCTTGCTGACTGCCACCAGCTTGGCAGAAGATATGCTGGCCCAAAACAAAAGCCGGGTAGTCATCCATCGTTCAGGCGGCATCCGCCACGCAGAGATTCTGAACTGTCTGCAGGCAATTGTCAGCGTGCTAGAAGTAGATTATGGCGAACAGACAGCACCTGAAGAATAAGCTTGAGACCTATTTGCCGCCAGTTACTTTGTCGCCTGATGCTTCGGCAAGCGACTCCGGTGCTGCCGGTGGTGTTATCTCAGCCAGGCGTTCTTGCCAGGGAGCTGAAGGCGGGCCAACCATGGGGAATGGGTACATATGAAAGAGCTTGGCGTATATGTAGCGCCCGATGATTCGCAGTGACGCTATCGTGGGAGCAGCCAATGCTACACCCAGAACACCCCCGACACTTATCCCAATGATGACGCCAATAAGCACCACCATGGGATGCAGCTTGACATGCCTGCCGATAATGTTGGGGATGAGGATGTTAACATCAACCTGGGCAAACACCACATAAACGACCACGACAATCAGGGCAAACGTCGTATTTGGAATAGGTAAATAAGTCGAACCTTCCAGCAGGGCAGCCAGCACGACAGTTGCTCCCCAGATCATATTCCCAATACTGGGCAAGAACTCAAGCAGCCCTCCCCAGATACCCAGCAACAGTGGGTATGGAAGACCCAAGACAGTACTGACGACTGTTAAGATGATCGTTACGATCAACGACAGGGTAACTTGTCCGCGAAAGAATGCTTTCCACACTTGATCAATCTCGCGAATAAGCAGTTGCACGTCTCGTTTGTAGGAACGGGGAACCAAATTTT
>JAFGMS010000022.1 GCA_016927375.1 Anaerolineae bacterium | reverse complement strand
CGGGAATGACAGTGTGAGACGGGCTGATGAAGCAAAACAATAAAACCATCTCCGGGAAATCCGGAGCCGATTTTAATGCGTCCGAACGGGCATATGTAGATGTTGAGGGGGGCCTATCGAGAAGCTTATCTTCGTCGCAGTTACGATGCCGGGCTAACGCCTGCGCCTTCAATAGATGAAAATGTCCAGGCCATAGGTGTCAACTTAAGCCCAATGTCATCCTTTTCGCTACGGCTACGTGTCATTCCCGCTTTTGCGGGAATGACACGTAGTTCGCGAGGCTGAAGGCGGATCATCGAGCAATAAGAGGCTCTTAAGTTGACACTTATGATCTGAGTAGGATTGTTCCTAATTCACCTCTCTAAATAGATCGGGTATAATGAAATTCATCTTCCGGGATGACGGTAGTACTGCTTTATCAGCAAGACGAGAGGTTCTATGAGTGAGGAACATGAAGGGCGTATTCTGATTGTCGATGATCAACGCGATGTTGCGCGCGTCTTGAAAAACAGCCTGGTCATCTTGAACAGAGGCTATTTTATCATCGAGGTCCCCTCCGGCGAGGAGGCGATGCTGGAGATCCAGCGTACAGAGTTTGACATTTTGGTTACCGATTACCGTTTGCCGGGCATGAAAGGCACGGAGCTGATCGAACGTGCCCGTACGCGGTTGCCAGATCTGAAAGCCATCATTATCACCGGCACCAATATCGATAATGTCAAGCAGGAGTTGGGCGACACGGAGATCGAGGCGATCTTCATGAAGCCCATCGATACGGATATCTTCGCTGAGACCGTCGTCCAGGCGCTTCTTGGCGAACAGGCTTTGGAAGAGGAAACTCCGGCTGCTGTCGAGGATAATCTGGGGGTAATCCCCGAGTTCCCCGAGGGTCCGGTTACCAGACAGCTCTCATCGCTGATGCGCGACCTGGGAGCCAGTGCTGTGGTATTGGTAGATCGGACAGGAAAGGTACTGCTTACAGAAGGCGCCCTCGACCAGTCGCTGCGCTTCAGCGAGCTGGCCGTTTTGTTAGCTCATAACTTCGCCACCACCGTTGAGATATCCAGCTATCTAGGCAGTGTGTCATCCCCGGCTGTCCATTACTACGATGGGAACTGGCATGACATTTATGCCCTTTCGGTTGGTATGCACTTCTTCCTTGTGATCGTCTTTCCGGGCGGTAACCAGAAACAGATGGGAGCCGTCCTGCGTTTTGGTAAACCCACTGCGCAGGAGATCGTTGATACCATTGGCGGATCTGCTCTGGTTGCGTACCCGGAGGATGAGGAAGTCCTTGAGGAAGAGTTCTTTGAGGAAACCGATACCGAAACAGAGGAGTTCCTTGAAGAAGCTGCTCCACCACCGCGCCGACCCAAGACTTCCCCTTTTCGGCCCAAAACATCACCTCTACCCACCATCGATCTCGATCTGGACAGCCTGGACGAAGATCTGGCCGGCCTATCTGACGAGGCCGGAGATTTCTGGGAAGTTGCCGCCGGAGATGCCAGTGGGTTGATCGATGATACCATCTCGGGCGAAGAGGCAATGCAGTTGGGATTGCTCTCGCAAGATGAAGAAAGTTAGCAGCTACGGCCCTCTATTGAGCATTCGGTTGTCATGAAAGTTGTTGGCATCAAGCCGGACGCTTATCCCTCTTGCCGGCTTTTGCTTCTCTATCAGCTTGCATACTTGCTCCTTTGAAAATGGTGATGAGTCACGAGTACCGAGCAACGAGTCAAAAGCTTTGTGCTTTGTATGTACCCACTGCTATTACAAGGCTCAGCATAACCGGCCTTCGCCAATTCTGTCATTCCCGCGAAAGCGGGAATCCAAAGGCCCAATCACGTGCTGCCATTTTCATCCCCATTGGTGAGCTTTTACCCATGGGCCGCTCCTCAGCTTTGTCGTTCGGGGATAACATGTAGTGATACACCGCGGAATTCCCGTCTGACCAGTCACTACCTGATGTGACACTCGTCACTAACTAAGGTAAGATCTCCGGGCTATGATAGACAAATGTAACCTAAAGTGAGCCGGTGGAGATTAAATGCACGAGCTGGGTGTCACTGAGCAGCTGCTATCTCTGGCCCTTCGCCATGCCGAGGCGGCCGATGCGAAGCGCATCGTTGCCCTTAACCTAGTCATCGGCGAGTTTTCATCGGTAGTGGATGAGTCGCTCCAGTTCTACTGGGATTTCATGGCCAAGGGCACCATCGCCGAGAATGCGGAGCTGCACTTTGAGCGCGTGCCGGGGCTGTTTCGATGCTCAGAATGCGGGCACGAGTTCGGGATGGACGATTTCGAGGGACGATGTCCTAACTGCGGCGGCTCACAGGTCTCTGTTGTCGATGGGGTCCAGTTTTCGCTGGCAAACATAGAGATTGAATAGGGGAGAGCAATGGAAGTAATCGATATACTGCAAACGATCGCTTTATGTATTGGGGCAGTTTCGTTGACCGTGATAGCGATCATGTTGTTCTTACTGGGTACAACGCTGCTTGCTCCGCTCAGGATAGAGGATCTCGATGATGAGTACGAGGATGAGATCGATATACCCCGTCAGCGTGCAAAATCCAAGCAGTGGCGGAAGAAGCACCAAAGGTAGAGGAGAGCAGGAAGCTTGATGTCAGACAAGAAAACAGTTTCCGTTCAAGAGAACATTCTTAGTACCAACGATATGCTGGCGCAGCAGATACGCGATCAGCTCGACGGGGCGGGGGTATTTGCCATCAATTTGATGGCCTCGCCGGGGGGCGGCAAGACCAGCCTGATTTTGCGTACCATCGAGGCGCTCAAGGAAGAAATGCGCATTGCGGCTATCGATGGGGATGTCGTTCCGGTCGATGTCGAGAAGATCGCCGCCCAGGGCATCCCGGTCGAGTTGATCAACACCGGAGGTTCATGCCATCTGGACGCTAATATGGTAATGGGTGTGCTGCCTCGTATCGATCTGGATGCAACCGATTTGCTGATCATCGAAAACGTCGGCAACCTGGTCTGTCCGGCCAGCTTTGCACTGGGAGTGCATGCCAACGTCGTCATCGCCAGCGTGCCGGAGGGCGACGATAAGCCCTACAAATACCCTGCCATGTTCCGGGGCGCCGATGTGCTGCTGCTCAACAAGATCGATTACATGGCCGTCGAGAGCTTCGATGTCGATTATTTCCGGCGTGGCGTGAAGGCGTTGAATTCTGACGTTGCCTTCTTCACAATCTCCTGCCGCACCGGCGAAGGCCTGGAAGACTGGTATACCTGGCTCCGCGAGCATGTCCGGCAGCAAAAGCCGGTGTAGCTGTACGTCTCTCAGCGGGTGTTGATCACAAGTAAGAATACGGCGTGATGCAGCGACTAGTACAGTTGGGCAGAAATAGTCCGGCAGTATACGACCGCAGGTCGTCGATGCCCTTCATACTCAACTGTTTAAGTGTTTCGCAGGTAACCATAACTGACGGCTTACTTATGCCGTGAAACACTAGTTATTATAAACCATTGAGGCGTCGAGGTAAGACTATGCCAATTTATGAGTATCAGTGTCCCGAATGCGGGGAAGAATTCGAGAAGTTGGTTCGCAGCATGAGCGCGGCCGATGAGGTTTCCTGTCCGGCTTGCAAGAGTAACAAAGTTAAGAGGAAAATGTCACTGGTTGCGTCAAAGGGGGGCGATTGCAGCACCTGCTCAACCAGTTGTAGTCCCGGGTCGATATGAAGTGTTCGCAGCTAAGGCCGGCCGTGTGCCGGCCCATTTCTCCATTTAGAAGCACAAAGTACACACGCTGACCATTCACGTGGCATATATCCGAGGCTTGATGACCTGTGACCCGATATGCCCCATCTCTGCGCGCAGATGATCGAACATCGTCTCCCCATCATACGTGCCGATAATCGCCCCACCCGATCCGGCAAACTTAGCGCTGGCTCCGCACTGCCGGGCCGTCTTTACCATCTGTACCTGCCAATCCGGAAGACGGCAGATCTTGCGGCGGATGTCAAAATTCTCGTCGATGAGCGCTCCTAGCCGGGCGGCGTCGCCTTGAGCGAGTACTTCGCGCCCCTCGGCAGCAAGATCAGCAAAGTGCCGCATGGCATTCACGACATCTGCCTCGCCGCGCAAGAATCGCCCTCGCAGATCATTGTGGAAAATCTCGGTCGGCTCGCTCAACGCAGTGTGTACAGCCACATACAGCTGCGGCGGCTCAGCCGGATGTAACGGTTCATAAGCATAGCCGGTCAGGCCATTGATGTCGTGCTCCCGGCTGCGATCAAAATCCATATAGACGATGTTTTCGTAGCACTGGATGACGCGGTCTTGCAATCCGGCTGCGATGCCCAGCTCTTCTACCTCGATAGATAAGGCAAAGCTTGGTTGGATCTCAAGAGGCATGTCGATGCCGTAGTAGTCCAGCAAGCAGCGCATTGTGGCAATGATGATCGAGCTGGAGCCTGCCAACCCGACCTGGCGAGGGATGTCTGTCTGGTAGCGGATAGAGAAGTTGCGATCGTGCAGCGCAAGCCCTTGTGCCTGGCAGTATTCCACGAAGCGTTTAATGGTGGCTTTGATCAGCCGGATGCCGCCGTAGTAGCCGTGCAGCTGTACATCGTTGGCAAGGTCCTGTATGGATCGGAAACGCGCGCGGTCGTGCTGTGCCAGGACGATCTCGACTTCATCCCATTCGTATAAGACCACCTCGGTCGAGAAGTTCCGCACACTGACCGAGATCGTCTTGCCATGATAGCCGTCAGAAGGATTGCCGAGCAGCCCGGCGCGGGCAAAAGTGCGCTTGCGGACAATCTCCATTGCTCATCCTCCATTTAAGCCGGCGATGTACTCACGCAGCGAGGCACCGTACTTCTCATCTGCCAGCGCGAATTCCGTGAAGGCTCGAAAATACGACTCGAAGTTGCCGATGTCGTAGCGGTGCTCGCTCCCATTCAACCGCACCCCGTAGACATTCTCGCCCTCTTCGATCAGCAGCTTGATCGCGTCAGTCAGCTGGATCTCGCCACCCTTACCTGGCCTGGTGCGCTCAAGCGCGTCGAAGATTCTGGGGCTGAAGATATATCGCGCCGCAACCGCCAGGTTGCTGGGTGCCTCGTCCAGCTCCGGCTTCTCGATGATGTCCAGCACCTTAAAGAACTCCTCATCGCCGGCCGGTTGGGCGATGCCGTATTGAGGGATCTCATGCTCCGGCACCTCTTCGAAGGCGATCACTGCTGTGCATACGTGATCATCAAAGCACCTTTGCATGCGCCGGACGACATCACTCTGTGCATTCAGTCCAATGAGCGAGTCGCCCAATGCAACCACGAATGGCTCGCTGCCCACGAAAGAGCTGGCGCACAGGACTGCATGACCCAGGCCGCGCAGCTGCCTTTGGCGCGTGTAGTAGTATTGCACGTGGAAACGGTCGAACTCGAGCTCGGCAAGCAGCTCTTCCTTGCCTGTTTCGCGCAGGCTTTGAACCAGCTCATGGTTGATGTCGAAGTGGTTTTCGATGGAGGTCTTGCCGGGACCGGTGATGAATAGAATCTCGCTGATGCCAACACGAATCAACTCTTCGACAATGTATTGGACAATCGGCTTACGTCCTACCGGAAGCATTTCCTTTGGCTGCGATTTCGTGGCCGGCAGCAGGCGTGTTCCTAACCCGGCTACCGGTATCACTGCGTGTTTCATGAGAGCATACCTTAAAATCAGTGATGAGTTTAGGATTACGCTGGTTACGGATATATGAACCTTGACAAAATAATCCGGTAATCATAGATGCCTACTTAAGTTCACTACCGTGTTTGTGATGAAGGCCTATGTCATTCCCGCTTTCGCGGGAATGACAGCCCTCGCGTACGCAAGGACGCCGCAGACATTGAGGTAGTGTGCCCGGATTGAAAAGTAAAGGTTCATTCATCCGTAATCGGCAGCAGGCAGATTTTAATCTACAAGCTTCGCATTGCCCAAGACGTTCTTAAAAACATGGCGAGGTTCCTTGAAGACATCACGGCGTTCAAAACACCGCTCCTTGACAATGTCACATTAGACAGACGTTCTGGATGTGACGCCGGTTACGGATATTCATCCGTAACCGGTAGTGGGCAGATTTTAATCTGCGAACCTTACCACTCCCATGCGCCTTTGTATCTTGAGCGTGCTGTCGGATGAAT
>JAFGMS010000269.1 GCA_016927375.1 Anaerolineae bacterium | reverse complement strand
TGCAGCGGCTCGATCTCACTCCCATCGGCAGGCTGGTACAGCGCAAACAGCTTCTGGCCGATGACCATTCCCTGTCCGTCAGAGATCGTTCCTTCTACCAGCCAGACCAGCCCCTCCCGCTTTCCATCCGGGTCGATGAATACCGCGCCGCGCTCCAGCGTGCCACGGAAGCGTTCCAGCGCGCGGAACATCACCGCCTCGAACAGGGCATGTCCGGGCCCCACAAACTCGACACCAGTATTTTTCGCTTCGTCCAGGTCGAAGGTGAAAGCCAGGTAGTGCTCCTCGGGACAACCGTAAGCCCGGACGATTTCTGGCGGCAGGTTGCGCAGCTCGGCAGGCACGTGGCGGATACGCCAGAGGCCATCGCTTCGCTGCTCGATGCGCCCCGGCCACAAGGCATCGAAGGCGTTCAAGAAGAACGTGCGGATGAAGGCCGGCGAGAGCCGGTTCTCGGCGGCCAGCCTGCGCCGGTCGCGCATCCCCTCGATATCGATGGTGTGCGTCGCAAGGCTCATGAGCGCCGCTCGCTCGATGAGGTGCACATCGTCCTCCGGCATAGCCGCCTCGATGGTCGCCAGAATGTCATCGAACATGCGGCGGTTGGCCACCGCGTCGCGGATCAGGTCTTCCAGCCTGGCCTCGGCCAGCCGCTCGCCGACGACGTCGTAGACCCGGTCGGTGCCCATCCCCTTGCGCATCCGGTCGAGCTTCGCCAGCACCGCTTCCAGCACGCGGCCTTCGCGGGTGTTGTTGGCCACCAGGTTGAACATGTACACTTCGCGGTCTTGCCTGTAGCGGTGAATGCGCCCCAGGCGCTGCTCGATCCGGGTCGGGTTCCAGGGGATGTCGTAGTTGACCATCAGGTGGCAGAACTGGAGGTTGATGCCTTCGCCCGCCGCCTCGGTCGCCACCATCACCTGCATGTCGGGCGATTCAAAGGCCTTCTCAGCCTCGATGCGCTTGTGAACATCCATGCCGCCATCGATGGTGACCACCGAGAAGCCCCACTCCCGTAGGTTCTCGACCAGGTAGTCCAGTGTATCTTTGGCCTCGGTGAAGACGAGCAGCTTGTCGTCGCTGCTCTGGAGGTTCAGCCGCCGCATGACGCCTTCCAGCTCACTCAGCTTGCGCTCAGGCCCGTTAGCCTCGGTATGCTCGGCCAGCGCGATCAGCTCCTTGAGCTCTCCTATCTCGTATTCCAGCTCCTCGATGTTGCGGGCGACGGTATAGCGCAGCGCCCGCTGCTCGATGTCCCAGCGCTCGTCTTCCGGCAGATCCTCGTCATCGTCCGGCGCTTCGAACCGCTCCCCCCGCGCATGGTCGAGCAGCTCCGGGTCACGCAGCACGTCATTGCGCAGGTCGACCAGGCGCTCATGGCGGTTCTCCAGCGAGCAGCGGATCGCCCGCACGCTGGAGGCCAGCCGCCGCTGCAAGACAATCAGCGCGAAGGTCACATTGCGGTTCTCATCGGACAGCGCCCGGTTGAAGTTCACCTCGACGTAGCGGGTGACCTTCTCGTAGAGATCTAACTCCAGCCCGTCGAGCTGGTAGGCGATGGTCTGAGAATGGCGCGGCGGGAACAGCGGCCGGCCATCGAAGTCTCTCATATCCTCCTTGAGCCGCCGCAGGAAGATGGGGTTCTCGCTGCGCTGCACCGCCCTGCGCAGGATTTCCTCGTCAGCAAACAGGTCGGGGTCGATGAGCGAGAGCAGGAAGCGGAAGTTCTCCGGGTCGCCTTTGTGCGGCGTGGCGGTCATCATCAGCAGGCGCTCGGCGCGTTGTGAAAGCACCTCGCCCAGCCGGTAGCGCTGGCTGCGCTCCACCTTGGTCGGGCTGCGCCGGTACGCCGACATCTTATGCGACTCGTCGACGATAATCAGATCCCAGGGATCGGCCACCGCCAGGCTGTTCAGCACGTCGGGCTGCTTGGCAAAGTCAATCGAGACGATGGCCTGGCTGATCACCTGCCAGGTGCGGGCGGGCCCCAACGTGCTGAGCGTGCCGCGCTCCACCAGGTCGAAGTGCTCGCCGAACTTCTCCCACATCTCGCGCTCCCACTGGAGCCGGAGCGGGCTCGGCACCACGATGAGCGTCCGCACGACCGCGCCACGCAGCTTCAGCTCCTTGAGCAGCAGCCCGGCCATGATGGTCTTCCCGGCACCGGGGTCGTCAGCCAGCAAAAACCGCAGCGCCGGCTGCGGCAGCATGTATTCGTAGACTGCTTCAAGTTGATGCGGCAGGGGATCGATCTTGGACACACTTACCGCGAAGAGCGGATCATACAGGTAGGCCAGCTGGATGCGGCGCGCCTCGGTAGCCAGCCGGAAGTGCACAGCGGAGCCATCAAAAGAGCCGCTCTCTTCCACCCGGTTTGAAAGCGCCTCGATATCCGACGCATTGAGGATGGCCGTGTACACCTGACTGGACTGGCGCCCTTCGGCATACAGCTTGTAGATGTCTGCATCCACCTGGTCGATGCGCAGCACACGCACCGGCTCAGGCCAGCGGGGATCGCGCAGTACATCATCAGGCTTCAGCTCACCGTTTTCCAAAGCCATGCTCCTGCTTTGTTATCATATACCATTAGGACTACTGGTCGATCTTATGGGAGAGTTCAGCGTGACCAGAGCTGTGTGCTTCTACCCCATTTTAGGACGGTTGGGGGATTTAGAGAAATGGGTGTGTGATCTCTAGACGTGTGAGGGACGAGGGTTATTATCATTCCAACTGCCCTAATCATAGCTTTTACCATGCTCGTCAGTGGCTTGGCCCCTATATCAAAGACAATACATTTGCATGTGTCTCTGTTCTGTCATATCTTGTAAATATCCAACTATGGGGCAGTCACTGTCAATGTACGACTCTGTGATAGACAAGCAAGTTAGGTAAGACCATCCTATCCAAGATCATGTCAGAATAAATCTTGTCATTTGCCCTGCAGTAGCTTGCTAGTTCGATATGAAAAGACACGATTACATGGAAGCACACACGGCCGAACGACTGGAAGAGATGACGGACGATGCCAAGTTTGAACGCTTGGCCACTCTCATTTTGCGGAAAGCAGACAGCCGTTGCGAGGCAATTATGCGTTTGGGCATGAACGCACGCGGACAGCCGATCGCTGCACCCAATGACGGGTTCTGCCAGGTTCCAGGGAGTGACCCGCCGCAATTCCTTTGGGTACAACATACGATAGAGAACCGCGACAGGCTGCGTAACAAGTGGCTCTCCGAAGATGTTGAGAAACCAGGAGATCTTGTCAAGGCTGCGTGGGCAGCAGATAAGCTACGATCTCAATTTCCAGCGGGTAAATTCATCCTCATTCTTTCGACTAATCAACGACTCCCAACGGAGAAGAAAAAAGACCTCGCCCCTGACGTGTACATCGCGGCAAAAGATAAGGACCTAGATGTCATTATCTGGGAGCAGTCACGGTATAGTGATTTCCTCGACTTCGACCCGGATGGCCAGTGGTTTCGTAAGGAGTTCTTTGGAACCGAAGTTGAGCGGATCTCCAAGACGCTTCTTGCGGACCTGTCCCGAAAGAGTCTCGCAGGATATGCGTCTCGACAATTTACATCGCCTACAACCTGGGTTACACGGCAGCTTGATGAACGCATTGGTCAACAGCCTGGGGAGACACTCTACACAGTAAAGCTCATACTTGGCGAGTCGGGATTTGGCAAGAGTGCAGCTGCCTATCGCCTTTTGGAGCGCTATATCGAGGCCGGAGGTTATGGTTTATATATTCCCGAACAGATCATTGAAGAGGCTGTCTCCTTGGAGGATGTGCTTCGGCGCGCATTTCGAGGACTGTGCCCAAGTCTTCTTTTAGGCGAGATAGAGAATATACCCTCATATTTATCTGACGGATCTCCCTTTATCATCGTGGTCGATGACATCAATCAGGTCAGCAATCCGCGAGGGCTTATCCGTAAGCTAGTACAATGGGGACAGCAACCGTATCTCATCATTTGCCCGGTATGGCCACGCTTCTGGAAACTGGTAGGAGATGTCAACACCAGGGCAAAGGTTGACGTGATATCTATAAGCCGTATGCCCTTTGCCGAAGCAATAGAAGCTGTTCGACGGGTCGCTGAAGTAGCAGAGTGTCGTGCTACTGCCATTGATATACGAACAGTTACGGACAGGTTACAGGGTGATCCTCTGCTTATCGGAACCTTCGGAGTACTGCTCGCTGGTACCTCAACAACAGATGTTGTGTCTTTGACAAACGATGTGGTTGAGGCCTACATTGCTCAATGTGTGAAAGATGCGGCTAATTCGTCTGAAGATAAATACTTCGAGCATGAATATTATGAAGCTCTAGATCTACTCGCCGCGACCATGCTCCAACGGAAAGCTCTATACCCACAGTGGAACGCAATAGAGGAGTGGCTTCAGAGCAATCCAAAGCAAGCCAACGTTATTCGGGATTTGGCTAATCATGAGAAAATCTGCCAAGTCTCTGCTAATGGAGAGTTCAGATTTCAGCACGATCGTTTTTTGGAGCATTTTTCTATTCGTGCAATCGGCCCCCTCTTGGCACATCCGGCTGAGCATCAGGATGTATTGGCTGATCCCTACTATGCGGAACTGATCGGGCAGGCGCTAGTCAAGTACCCTCAATCAGAGGCAGTTCTCGATCAAATGCTTGAGCATCCCTTGGTACTGGCATCTTCGATCCAGGCGATGGGAATTCCTACAACCGACTATCACTGCATGATTGTCGAGAAGATGCAATACTGGGTGCAACAATCGGGATCCAAGCACCAAACACCAGAGGCTCTTCGCGGTGCGGTAGCCAATTGCTTCATCAATACTGACTCTCCCGCAGTCTTGGATATAGTGCATACTGATTTTGGTTTGGAAGTTCCGTGGTTTGGGAATATAGCTCGCCTGAGAAATGGGGATCTGGAGAGTGGAATCAAGCTGTTTGCTTTGCTTAGTGATAGTTTTTTCAGTGATGGTTATCTACAAGATAGCTTTGTCATAGAGCTGGTAGAGCATGCCAAGCAGTATCACGGTGAGCAATTGCAGGCAGATCTGCGCGACGCTCTGTCAACTGTCATCGAAGAACGTAACTTCAGAGGAATGATTATTCTGGCCAGCTATCTCGGCTTCACGGGTCTGCAGGAAGCTATTGTATCCAGCTGGCATCAACAGTCAGATCGAGCCAGGAATCTCGATGTCACATTTTTGGCTGTGCTGCGCACCAGTGAGGCAATAGGAGAGAACCCGCATCTCGATACCATCATGGGGTACTGGGCGGAGATGCCCGACATAGAAGAAGAGAAGCGATTGGAGTATCAGCGTCATATTGCCGACGGGATACACCGGCTCTTAGGGAATCGAGTGGATGAGGGTGTAGTTTTATGCCTTATCGAACAAGCACATAAGCATCCTCAGCTTAGTCAGCCCATTGCTCATATCTGTGGTGGAATTGACCTTCCATGTGCTATCGAATTTGCGGTGCGTGAAGCCGCGCTGAGAGAGGACTGGAGAGGCAACAGTTCGCTAACTCATTGGGCTTCCCTCGACAACCCTAGTTTGTCACCAGCGTCAGTTTCGTTATTGCAGGAGATGTGGAAATCTGAAGAGAATTCAGATGCTGTTCGTCAGGTGGCTTTTCAGGTGTGGCTTGATAATGTTGATCGAGATACCATACAAGTCCTACCTTTTGTTCAGCCCATTTCAGCTTGCTCACCGTTGCACATCAGAGCTTTGCGGGAACGAGCATTGCTCGGCGACACGACGTGTGAGCCAGGGCTCCTTGAGCAACTTGAGGCACATCCTACCCTCTATAGTGTTTTGCCTCCCGTCTGGAGCGAAAGACTCAAACAGGCTGTCTCAGCGCGGTTACAATCCTTGTCAGAGAACATTCCGGCTGACTTTTCCGGCGGAGAGATTGACGAACACTTCATATTCGCCACAATGATGACCCAGATTCCGGCCACCGATGCAGAAAATCTCCTGTCAGATCACTGGGAGTATCTCTGTTACAGTCGATTGTTTCTTCAGGCTGCAATCTTTGTTGGTACGCCCAGAACTCTGGCTCTTGTTGATGCAACGATAGGTGATTATCCACACGATGTCGATCCATTGAAATACTTGGATTTCATCTATGGGTTTTGTGACCGTGTGCGAGAGAAGTGCATTACCCTCAATCACCTCAAGCACTTGGAGCCATATATTGCACGGCTAAGTAAGCATCAACAGCATTATTGCGCCGATTTCTGCTATCGGCAGGGTGGGGAATATGTTACCTGGTGCGCCGAACACCTGCCATCCGAGGTGAATCAGGGTTGTCGTCTCCGCTATATGTCGAGTGAAGATGATGTGTTACAACGGTTGAATGAGGATACAACTCATTTGCCAAATCATACTCTCTCTGTTCTTGATGACTTCCAGAAAAATCACAAGCCAGCGGAATTCCTGAATGTCCTGCGTCGATGGCTGCAAGACAACCCTACTTGGCAAAAGGTAGAAGCAGCAGCACGCTGCCTGGAACAGATTGGCTCTCGCGCGGACGTTGCCATGCTTGATGTCTCATTGGAATATGAGTGGGAGAAACGCCATATTGCGATCCTCAGAGACAGTACTATGTTTGCTGTCTGCCGCCGGACACTTTCGTAATCAAGTAGGGTTAGCCAGTGATGACAACTACATGGACATAACACTGAAGGTCAAAAGCGGAACTCTGGGTGAGTGGGAGGCCCAAGGCAAAATCGGAGAGACCATCAGACTCGAGGGAGTACAAGTAGATGAGAAAATCGCATAAATCATCGAATTGGCGTTTCTATCTTCGCTGGATGATCTGGCCTCGAATCACAGCACCATTCAAAGCAATCGGTCATATCCTGTCATGCATCCTCACTGTATACCGGGTTGCATTCCTACTAACAGCTATTGCGGTTGCGCTGTGGTACTTCAACCGCATCGACATTGACACTTTGCTGCCTAATATCGTGACTGATCTACTTGGTGTCGCTTTGACTGTCTTTATTATTGATAAAATGTACAGACTTCGCTCCGATGTTGAGCAAAAGAAGATACTAATTGCGAAGCTTGGAAGCAAAAATAACGCAGTTGCTAGCGCCGCACTTCGTGAGTTAAGCGCCCAAGGGTGGCTCTCCGATGGAACGTTGCTCGGCGCACATCTTACTTCTTGTAATCTTGATGGAAACTCATTCTCGGGGGCAGACTTGAGACGTGTCTCCCTCTCTTATGCTTCACTTCAAGACACACAATGGTTCGAGACTGATCTACGAGATGCTTTTCTAGATCATGCAATGTTGTGTAATGCTAGCCTCTCAATGCATGATGGCCCGTATTATCCTGAAGCCAATCTAACAGGTGCTACGTTGTCACACGCCGATCTGAGTAAAGCCAGAGTCCGTCATGAACAATTGTGCAGACTGCGATCACTTTGGAGAGCAACCATGCCGGATGGGCAGATCTACGATGGGCGCTATAACTTGTCTGAAGATATACACCTGTATTTGAAATTCGCTCGCAACCCAAATAATCCGCAGGAATGGGCAGAATTTTACGGGGTTTCACTAGACAAATACCTAGAAGGGCAGGCTTGGGCAAGCACCAACCCGGACCTGTCGCAACAAGCAGTTCTAAAGACATAGTGCGCGTCAAATATAGGACAGGAGTTGGTCCATAAAGATTAACCCCCATCTCCTGTCGATCCTCTTTCCCCATTAAGCCGCCGCACCCACGCAGCCGACGGAACGAACCGCACCCGCCTCCGCTCAGGCACCTCGTAGCGAGCCTCACCCTCCAGGTTGCTAACCACCATCCTCGATCTGGCAGTAGTCATCTCGAAGCGTCCAAACTCCGGGATGTAGACCGGCTCGCCCTGCTCCAGTGTCCTGGCGATAACAGCAAAACAGGCTCGCAGGATCGTATCCACGATGCGATAAGACAGCCGCTTCCTGACCTGCCTCTGAACCGATTTGACCAGATCCATGTAGCGCATCAGAAATCTCCTGTCACGAAGCCTTC
>JAFGMS010000268.1 GCA_016927375.1 Anaerolineae bacterium | reverse complement strand
TGCCCAATGCGCCAGTCTCCGGCCGCTGGTTCCAGGCGCAGTTTGAAGAGCTGGTCACCAATGCCTTCCCGGCATTCCAATAGCAAATGTCGTGCTGCTTAGCAGTGAAAGGCTGGCATAGACCGGCGTAGTGGTGAATGACGAAAAAAGGCCCTGGTCTGAACGATCAGGGCCTTTTTTCGTAGAGGCTGGCTTTATGTCTGTTTAATGCATCTGGCAATTGCCTCAACGATGATCTGGTGCTCGGTCTTATGCATGCGGGCTTCGAAATCATCCACGGTGTCATCGGGCTTGATGGGCACGATGCGCTGCACGATCACTTCGCCTGCATCGACCTCCGGCACAACCCAGTGGATCATACATCCACCGTGTTCGACCTCGCCGCGCTGGTAGGCGTCGAAGGTGCGTTGGATGCCCTCGGTGCCGGGGAAGGTGCAGGGCAGCGCCGGGTGCAGGTTGATCACCTTGTGGGGGAAACAATCCAGGAAAGCGGGCGACAGCACCAGCATCCACCCAGCCAGCACGATCAGGTCGGGCTGGTAGGCGCGGACGCGCTCGGCCAGGTCGGCGTCGTACTGCTCGCGGCCGGCGCCCTTATCAAGATAGGGCTTGAGCGGGAAGTAGAGCGTCGGGATGCCGGTCTGCTCGGCCCGCACGAGACCGTAAGCGTTCTTCTTGTTCGACACCACCACCTCGATGGTGGCATCGAGTTTCCCCGCCTTGATAGCATCGATGATGGCTTGCAGGTTTGTCCCCGAGCCGGAGATGAGTACGACGAGACGCATGGTTTGTTCCTTTGCGTGGTGATCCGTTCCAGCGTTTAGCACTGGTCTGTGGCTGGGTATCTATCGGTAGCCGCTTCGGGATCGTCTTCGCTGGTTACGGATATTTATCCGTAACCGGTACTAAGCGGATTTCAATCCGAAAGCCGTAACATACTTAGCTCAGCTACTAGATCTTCAACCGAAACAGTACGCAACTGCGCCAGCTCGGTCAGCGCTTGCATGCGCTCAGCGTCTGCTAGCTCAATTTGGTCAACCAGGACCAGCAGCTCCTTATGCTCCGCTGATGTCAGGGTCTCCCTGTGCAGCTTGGCTGTGAGTGCATCGTATCGCTGCTGGGTTTTGAGTGGCAGTCTGCGGCCAATTCTTCGCAGCAGATTGGCCTCACTCTCATCAGCAAGTTTCACTTGATCACCACTTCCTTCTTCCCCTCGACGATCTCCCCCACCTGGTAGCTGGCGTATGGCAGCGTTTCGAGAGCCAACGACACCTGCTCGGCGGGCACGATGACCAGCATCCCCAGGCCCATGTTGAACACGCGGAACATCTCGTCGTTGCCAACCTTGCCCAGCTCCTGGATCAGGTCGAAGATCGGCAGAACGGGCCAGGTTCCCTGGTGGATGACGGCGCCAGCGTCATCAGGCAGCACGCGTGGCGGGTTATCGATGAAGCCGCCGCCGGTCAGGTGAGCCATCCCGCGGATGTCGACGCCGGCTGCCCACAGCTTATCGACATCGCTCAGATACGAGAGGTGCACCTTCAGCAGCGCGTCGCCGATGGACATACCCAGGCCGGGGTGGGGGGCAGACCAATCGAGAGCGGCCAGAGCCGCTCTCGCCAGCGAGTAACCGTTGGTATGCAGCCCGCTCGACGCCAGCCCGACGATGGCGTCGCCGGGCTGGATGCGGCTACCGGTGAGCAGCTTGCCGCGCTCGACCACGCCCACGATGGTCCCCACCACGTCGATCTCCCCCGGCAGGTAGACGCCCGGCATCTCGGGGGTCTCGCCGCCCAGCAGCGCGCAGCCCGCTTCACGGCAGGCCTGGGCCATCCCCTCGACCACCCGGACAACCTGCTCCGGGACAATATGCGAAGACGCCACGTAATCCAGGAAGAACAGCGGGCGCGCGCCCTGCACCAGGATATCGTTGACACAGTGGTTGACGATGTCCTGGCCGATGGTGTCCCAGCGGTTCATTTTGGCGGCCACCTTGGTCTTGGTGCCGACCCCATCGGTCGACGCCACCAGGACCGGGTCGCTCATCCCCTTGATGCCCGCCGCGCTGAACAGCCCGCCGAAGCTGCCCGTATCGGAGAGCACCTCCGGGCGGTAGGTCGAGCGCACCGCCCCCTTGATCAGGTCGATGGCGTGCATCTTGGCATCGATATCTACACCGGATTCACTGTACTTGCTGGGTTGGGTCATAAGTTCACCTCTCGCCTGGATGATGGTCTGCGTGATCCTCCCGGAAGTTCAAATCTCCGGGCGGTTGTGTTTGTCTGCCGGCCTGGGCGGGCCTACCTGGTCGAGCCACCGGGCCACCTTGGAGTCCGTGGCTGCAACGTCGGGCAGCTCAGCGATCCGGTCGATGACCGCGTCCATCGCGGCGATATCATCCCCTTTGACAATGGCGATGATGTCCGGGCTGCCAAAAAGCGCATCGGCATGGATGACACCAGCTATCCCGCGCACTGCTGAGAGCGTGCGTTTGGGGTATCGGGTGCTGATAAAGATGTAAGCCCACGTCTCCACCGTCCCCTCCATTGGATATCATTTATTGAGTGCCAGATAGTAGCACAAAAGCCCTGGTATTTCGCGGCCTAAGTAAGCCCATAGATAGCGATAGCCGCGAGAATACTGAGAACTTGCTCAGCAAGTTCTCAGGCAGTTGCGGCACTGCCGGGGCAAGAAAGGCGTCTCTAAGGCTGAGTGTATTTGCGCCCAACTGCACACATTAGGAGCAGCAAAATCCTGCCGGCAATCGGGGCAAATGCTCATAGGAAATAGATCAAATCCTCAGGGCAAACGATCGAGATCCTGATAGGATTTAGAGCAGATCCAGCTAGGATTCGGAGCGGTTCTTTATAGGATTCCGGCCAGATCTTCATAGGATCTCGATCAAACCCCGATAGGAATTTACCCACATCCTTACTGGAAATCGAGTGGGTTCTTATAGGAAATTTCCTGCTTCTAACGGATTGCGTTGAGTAGAAAATGAAGCAGATTGACGATCTTCGGTCTTACCCGGCTTGTACTGCTTCTCAAACATCACGCGTCACGGCCCACTATTTACGTTTTACTCTTTACCCTTTACGTTTTTGCGCCGTTCAATTCCGCAAGCTGTGTATCGGCGCCGGTATCTTGCCGCCGAAGCGCACGAAGCGCGTCGATTGGCCGACGTTGCGGATGGGCATGATGACACTGGCGCCGAACAGCCCGCCGAAGGTCACCGTATCGCCCGCCTCTTTGCCCGGCACCGGGATGATGCGCACAGCCGTCGTCTTGTGGTTGATCATGCCGATGGCCAGCTCGTCGGCGATCAGCGCCGCCAGCGTCTCGGCATCGACCGAGCCCGGCACGGCGATCATGTCGAGCCCCACCGAGCACACGCTGGTCATGGCTTCCAACTTCTCGATGGTGAGCGATCCGGCCTCGGCGGCCAGCGCCAGCTCGCGGTCTTCACACACCGGGATGAAGGCGCCGCTCAAGCCCCCCACACTCTGGCTGGCGAAGGCGCCGCCCTTCTTGACCGCGTCGTTGAGCATGGCGACGATGGCGGTCGAGCCGGGCGCGCCAATGGCGTCGACGCCCAGGATCTTGAGGATTTCGCCGATGCTGTCGCCGACGTTAGGGGTAGGGGCCAGCGAGAGATCGACAATGCCGAAGGGCACATTCAGAGCGTCGGCCACCTGCCTGCCGATCAGCTCGCCGCAGCAGGTGACGCGGAAGGCCGCGCGCTTGATGATATCGGCCAGGTCGTGCAGCCCCAGCGGCCTCGTCGACTGCTCCAGCTGGCGTTCCAGCGCGCGGGCGACGACTCCTGGGCCGCTCACGCCGATGTTGATCACTACCTCAGGCTGGTTGGCGCCGTGACTGGCTCCCGCCATGAAAGGTACATCAGTAGGCTGGTTGGCGAATACCACGAACTTGGCCGCGGCGAAGCCACCCTGGTCGGCGCTGCGCCCGGCCATGTCTTTGATGGTATGTCCCAGCTGCGCCACGGCGTCCATGTTGAGACCGTAGCGGGTCGAGGCGGCGTTGATTGACGCGCAGACGCGCTGCGTGCTCACCAGCGCCGCCGGCAGCGCGTCGATCAGCGCTTGGTCAGCACGGCTGACACCGCTCTCGACGTTGGCCGAAAAGCCGCCGATCAGGTCGCAGCCCACCTCGGCGGTGGCTGCATCCAGCGCCTGGGCAATCTGCACCAGCTCGCTTGACGTGTAGCCCGCGCCTACTTCGCTGATGGGCGTCACCGCGATGCGCTTGTTGACCACCGGGACGGCGTACTGCTCGCCGACCGTGTCGCAGGTGGCCACCAGGCTGCCGGCGCACGCCACAATCTTGGCGCGGATCTTGCCGCAGGTCTCGGCGATGGTCGCGCCGCGGCAGTCGAGCAGGCTGATGCCCATGGTGACCGCGCGCACATCGAGGTTCTCGCGCTGGATCATGGCAACGGTATTGA
This sequence comes from Anaerolineae bacterium, assembly GCA_016927375.1. GTDB lineage: Bacteria > Chloroflexota > Anaerolineae > Aggregatilineales > UBA3940 > JAFGMS01. Next base: position 10,036 of record JAFGMS010000268.1, on the reverse strand, counting down.
GGATTTGGTCGGCTTGGATCATGGTAGTTTACAGTTCACAGTTTACAGTTCATAGATAAAAGCCACAGTCAAAAGCCAAACAGCTTGGGCAAGTGTGCAGTTTTACGTATTTACTCTTTACGTTTTACCCGTCACGAATCAAATCTCAAATCATCCCAATCTCATTAGTGGTTTTGAAAATCGCATAATGTTGCAGAACCAGGCTGAGGCCGCTTTCCTGACCGAAAGCCTGGAGCTGGCGGCGGATATCGGCTATGTCGCTGCGCTGGCTGAGGTCGACCAGCAGGATCATGGTGTAGGCGCCCTCCGACACGGCGGTGGAGAGGTCGAGGATGTTGATGTTGTGACGCGCGCAGAACCCGGAGACCGACGCCACGAAGCCAATGCGGTCGCTGCCGGTGGCGGTCAGGATGTAAGCATCATCGGGGATGCTCGACTGGCCGGCGGGGAGCGCATCGTCGGCCGGTCGCACGATGACATCAAGCGGTGGCATATCGGCTCGCTGGGTGTTGATCGCTTGCAGGCTGTGCCGGATGGCCTCCGCCGTCTGAGAAACCGGGAAAGTCACCAGCAGGATCATAGTCAGATAGCCGCGCAGCACGCTCTCACGCAGGTCGGCGATGTCGCCCTCCAGCGCGCTGATGGCGCCGGAGACATCGGCGATAATACCCACCCGGTCGCGGGAGAGGATGGTGATGACGTACTGCTTATGGTGAGACGTATCGTTCATGCGTAATTCTTGCCGATATCGCGCCGGAAGTGCATCCCGTCGAAGTGGATGTCGTCAATGGCACTGTATGCCCGCCGGAGCGCTTCCGGCAGGTCGCTACCTTCCGCGCTGACGTTCAGCACACGCCCGCCGTTAGTAACCAGCTGCCCAGACCCATCGAAGGCTGTTCCGGCGTGGAAGACCGTGACGCCTTCGTGCTGTGCCGCTTTGTCCAGCCCGCTGATGGGCAATCCCTTGGGATATGATCCCGGGTAGCCCGGTGAGGCCAGCACGACGGTCGCGCAGCCGCCGTCGTTCCAACGAATATCGACCTCATCCAGCCGTCCCTCGGCGCAGGCCTTGGCGATCTCAAAGAGGTCACTTTCTAAAAGGGGCAGGATGACCTGCGTCTCCGGGTCGCCAAAGCGGCAGTTGAACTCGATGATCTTGAAGCCATCGGCCGTCTTCATCAGCCCGGCGTAGAGCACGCCCGAGTAGGGGGTTCCCTGCTTGCGCATCCCATCGACGGTGGGCTGGAGAATGGTCTTGGTGATGTGTTCGATATCGGCGGCGCTGACATCGGGCACAGGCGTGTAGCAGCCCATGCCACCGGTGTTGGGCCCCTCATCGTTGTCATTGGCTCGCTTGTGATCGCGGGCAGGCAGCATGGGGACGACGGTTTTGCCATCGCTGAAGGCCAGCAGCGATACCTCTGGGCCGCTCAGCCGCTCTTCGATGACGACCGTATCACCGGCCTCGCCGAAGATCCTGTCTTGCATGATCTGGCGCAGGGCCTGACGCAGCTCATCGAGACTATCGAGGACGATGACGCCCTTCCCGGCAGCCAGTCCGCTGGCCTTGATGACCACCGGCCTGCTGGCCTCTTCGAGGTACTTCTGTGCCTCTTCGAACTCGGTGAAAGTGCGGTAATCGGCCGAAGGGATGCCGTGCTTTTTCATGAAGTCGTTGGCAAAAGCCTTCGATCCCTCCAACTGGGCGGCGGCCTTCGATGGGCCAAAAACCAGCAGCCCGGCCGCGGTGAATTCATCGGCGATCCCGGCGACCAAGGGCACTTCGGGTCCCACCACGGTGAGGTCGATGTTCTCATCACGCGCAAAGGCAATCAGCCCAGGGAAATCATCGACGGTGATAGGCACATTGCTGGTCTCTGCCAGCCCATCGGTCGCTTCCCAAACCGTCCCGGCATTGCCCGGTGCGAGGTAAACTCGTCCGACTTGGGGGGATCGAGCCAGGGACCAGGCCAATGTGTGTTCTCGCCCACCAGAACCAATCACCAACACTTTCTGAAATGTCATTCTTCCTTTTGACCTTTCTTCGCTGCCAATATCTCTCGGGCCAGGGCAAGTGCCTCGTCTGTTGATGTGCACAGGTGGCCCTTGACACCTCCGTACTGTTTCTGTGCCATTGCGTTTGCGGCCAGATCTGCAAGGATACCTGAGCCGACAAATATGATAATCGGAGGGCTTTTGACCCCAGCTGCTTTGCCGTCCCTGATGCCGCGCGATGCCTTTGCCATGGCGACCATCACCTGGCTGAATGCTGCCTTGTTGCCCCTGATGTCGATAATCAGCGCTACATCATTCTCAATTTCCAGTCGTAGGCGGGTGAATTCAGCGAACATGGCCGGTATATCTTGGCCAGGGTCGAAGGGATCTTTCATGGTTGCTACAATGATAGGTTCATCCGGAAGCTTCTCGATCTCTACTGGCATTTTGTTCTCCTTTTACAATAACAATCACAGTTGTTCAGTTACTATGTTGTCTGCTGTGGCCGTGGGTGATGGATAGAGCGCATGTATGCGAGACGTAACGAGTTCCGTGTGCAAGAAAAACATATCAGGCAGCCGCATTTGGCCCTATGCCCGTTCCTGTGGGAATGAAACACTATCCCGCCTCCAAGTGTAACTGCTCAGCTCTTAGCTTTTCAAGCTTCGATCTGTGACTTGTAAACTTAGACTGGATACTCGTCACGTCTCACGTTTTACATATTTACCTTTTACGCATTACCTATAGCTACAGTAGGAAGCGCCAGATAGCTGAGTAGTTACCTTCAAGTTTCTATCAAGCTCTTGACAGCCTTTGCATGCATCCTGAGTTTCCAGTTGTTCGTTCCGCTGAGCTTTTCAATCGTCAATCCAAACGACCTTCGGTCGTCAATCAACCAATCGTCAATAACTTAGCCCCACATAGATTCGAATATCAGCTTATCACGCTCGTCTTCAAAGAGCCACTCCGGGATATCGATGGGGTATTCACCAGAGAAGCAGGCTGCGCAGTGACCTCTATCTGAGCCGACCACATACTGTACAGCCTTGAGCATTCCCTCCAGGCTGAGATGGCCCAGACTGTCGGCTCCAATGTGTTGGCAGACCTCCTCGACGCTGAGTCTGGCACCGATCAGCTCCTTGAAGGTGGCCATGTCGACCCCCATGAAGCAGGGAAAACGTACCTGCGGCGACGAAACGCGCATGTGGACCTCGGTGGCGCCGCCATTGCGTACCAACTGTACCATTGGCCCGGAGGTGGTGCCGCGTACAATTGAGTCATCGATGAGCACGACGCGTTTGCCCTCCAGGTTACTGCTCAATGGGTTGAACTTCAGCCTGACGCCCTGCTGTCTGAGGCGATCATCGGGCTGGATGAATGTGCGACCGATATAGCGGTTCTTGATCAGGCCTTCCATGTAAGGAAGTCCTGACTCCAGACTGTATCCGATGGCTGCCGGGACCGCCGAGTCGGGCACGGCGATCACGATGTCGGCATCAGCAGGCGCCTCGCGGGCCAACTGCCGGCCCATCGATTGGCGTATCTGGTGAACCAGCCGGCCATCCATGAGAGAGTCGGGACGAGCGAAGTACACAAATTCAAAAATGCATAAGGCGCGCCTTTGTGAGACTTCGGGCAGGACCGAGGTGACGCCTTGCCCATCCAGCCGCACGATCTCGCCCGGCTCGACCTCGCGTACGTATTCAGCGCCGATGGTGTTGAGGGCGCAAGACTCGGAAGCAATCACATAGCCCTGCTCCAGCTTGCCCAAACACAGCGGGCGCAGGCCCAACGGATCGCGCACGCCATATACGGCGTCGTGGGTCATGATGACCAATGAGTAAGCGCCCTTGGCAATCTGCATGAAGCTGCGTATGTTGTCGATCCATTTGTCTGGATGGTTCTGTGTGCCGTTGTTTTTCACTTCATCTGGCCAGCTCTCGGGCGGTGCAGCCAGGATCTGGGCGATGATTTCGGTATCGGTGGTCGATGTCAGCCCGACGCCGCGCTTGAGCAGCATCTGGCGCAGATCGAGGGCATTGGTCAGGTTACCATTATGTCCAATCCCTAAAGGTCCGTAGATGGTCTCGACCAGGTAGGGCTGTGTGTTGCGCAGGGACGCAGAGCCTGTGGTGGAGTAGCGTGTGTGGCCGATGGCCAGATGACCCTGAAGCGGTTTGAGGTTCTCTTCGTTGAAGATTTGTGATACCAATCCGACATCTCTGTAGATGTAGGCGTGCTGGCCGTCGCTGCTGGCGATCCCGGCGCTTTCTTGCCCACGATGCTGGAGAGCATATAATCCAAAAAAGGTCAGGCGGGCAACATCACGTCCTGGCGCGTAAACACCGATGATGCCACAGGCCTCGTGCGGTTTGTAGTCGTCGACGATGTCAATGCCGCCGATGTCTGAGTTCTGCTGTCCCACAAAAACTCTCCTCTATCCAATCAATTCAGCGTCGTCTGTTGTGATTTTATCTCTGTTATCTTGTTGAAGCTTCTCGATGCGCTTCCGGATGGCCGAATCGCCGATCCCCAACATCTTGGATGCCAGCAGTGCCGCTCCTGAAGGATCTAACACGACGGCTGGTGCGATGCCCCCAGGCATCCGCAGCGACGAGAAGATGTCTACCCCGCCATAGCGATCGGAGTAGGGGGGGCAGGCGATGACGGGCGCAGTGACCTGCCCGTCCACAAAGGCGCTCAGCGCGTTCGAGCGGCCTGCAATAGTAATATATACCTTTGGACGCGCATCTGTCTCGTATTGCTTGAGGATTTCAAGCACGTGGCCGGGTGTCTTGTGCGCCGAACCGACGCGCATGACGGCTTCGATGCCCAACTTGTCCAGCTCATTGGCGATTACCTGTGCATGTTCCATGTCCGCCTTGGAGCCCATCAATATTACAGCAAAACCTGCCATCTTGTGTTACCTCATGCAGCTCTTAGCTATTGGCTGTTAGCTTTTAATCATCAATGACTATTCGTTGCTTATCATCTCTAATCTGTGAAATCCGTGTAACCCGTGGTTTGAACCTACCTGTTTTTCAGTTGGTAGGCCTTCATATTCCTGGCGATCCGCTCATCAGCAGGTAGCTCGCCGGGCACGAAGGTCTGGCCGGTAAGCTGCTCATAGGCGGTAATGTAGCGTTCGGCCATGTAGGCGATGAAGTCGTCCGGCATCTGTGGCGGCACGCCCTCGCCCCGGTAGCCCTGATCGATGAACCACTTTCGCAGCGTCTCCTTGTCGAAGTTCTCCGGCTCTTTGCCTCGCTCGTAGGTATCGGCGACCCAGTAGCGGCTCGAGTCGGGTGTGTGGATCTCATCAATGATGGCCAGCTTGCCGTCGATCATCCCGAACTCGTACTTGGTGTCGACCAGGATCAGCCCGGCCTTTTTCGCGACCTCCTGCCCGCGGGCGAAGATCGCCAGCGCAGCCGCTTCGACCTGCTCCCACAGTGCCTTCTCGACCAACCCCTTTTCGATGATCTCGTTGCGTGTCAGGCGCTCATCGTGCACCCCGCTGGGGGCCTTGGTGGTCGGCGTGATGATCGGGGTAGGCAGAGGATCGTTCTTTTGCAGCCCATCCGGCAGTTCGATGCCGTAGGGCTTGCGGTCACCCTGCTCGTACAACGTCCAGATGGAGGTTGATGTCACGCCGGTGATGTAGCCCCGCACGACCACCTCGACGGGCAGCGTCTCGGCGCTCCTGGCGATGGTCACATTGGGGTCGGGCACGGCCACTACGTGGTTGGCCACGATGTCGGATGTCTTCTCGAACCACCAGGCGCTGAGCTGGTTGAGCACCTGCCCCTTGAAGGGGATCGCCCCCAGCACCCTGTCGAATGCCGACACACGGTCGGTGGTGATCAGGATGTATTGCCCATCATGGACGTAGATATCGCGTACTTTGCCGGTGATTTTCTCGCCGTAACCGGTCAGTTCGACAGATTTCAGTGCGTTGGGTACTGCATTAAGCAGTTCGTCGTATGTTAGCATAGATTGTCTCCACAAGACCAGACCCTAAAGGTTTTTGAAACCTTTAGGGTCTCAGGCTCTTTTAAGTCCGTTCTCGAACAGCTTTAGCCCGGTCATGCTCGTCTCACCCCTGTGCCTGTGCGGGTGCTGCCAGGGGAAAATGTGATCCTCCGGGTGGGGCATCAGGCCCATCACGTTGCCTTCTGGGTTACACAACCCGGCGATCCCCAATGCCGATCCGTTGGGGTTGCCGGGATAGGCGGTCGGCCGGCCATTGGCATCGACATAAGTCAGGGCGGCCAGATTTTGGGTCCATAGTGCATCGAGAGTGGCCTGGTCGCGTGCCAGCAAGCGCCCTTCACCATGCGCAACCGGGCAGTAGATTAGATCGTCGAGGCCCTCGGTGAACAGGCTGGGGCTGTTGGGGTTAGGCTTCAGGTAGACCCATCGGCACTCGAATTGGCGCCGCTCGTTGTACGTCAGTGTGACGGGGCGCTGCCCGTTGGCGGCGAACTCAGGACCAGGCAGCAATCCTGCCTTGACCAGCACCTGGAAGCCGTTGCAGATACCCAGGACAGGTCGGCCGCTTTTCACAAACTGCTGTATCGAGTCGCCCAGCTCGTGCATCAGTGTTACCGCCCACAGCACGCCTGCGCCCAGGTCGTCGCCGTAAGAGAAGCCGCCGGGCACGACCATCATGGCGTAATCTTGCAGGTTCTTCTTCCCGCCGATCAACTCGTTGACGTAGACGATATCGGGCTGCCCGCCGGCGGCCTTGCAGGCCAGCACGGCGTCGCGGTCGCGGTTGGTTCCTCTGGCGTGCAGTATGGCCACTCGCTTAGGGCTGGTATGGATGGCCATGTCGTGCAGTGACTGCTTCGATGGCTCAGCTGCATCCGGTAGCGGCGCGAGCGGCTCGCCGGTTGGGATGTCACGCCAGGCCCGTTCCAACTCACCGATCGCTACGTGGACTACCTCATTCCATGGTCCATCGATGCGCAGCTCAGGCTGCTCAGTCACCACCCCAATCACGGCGTGGGGGATATCTGCCATCAACTCGCTGAAGGCATCCTGGTCTTCCGGCTTGACCTCGATGATAAAACGGCTGAGCGATTCGGAGAACAGCAGAACATCGTTGTTCTCAACGGTATCGTCTCTTGGAATGTCCGCCAGCCTCACTTTGGCGCCCAGACGTCCGGCTATGCACATCTCGGCTACTGCCACTCCAAGCCCACCCTCCGAGCAGTCATGACAGGCCTGCACGGTACCGGCCCGGATGGCCTGGTAGACGGCGCGCATGATCGACATGGCGTCTGGTACGGGCTGCGGGACTTGCCCGCCGGTCATGCCGCGCACGATGGCGTAATGGCTGCCGCCTAGCTCGTCGCGGGTATGGCCCACGATGAACAACAAGTTGCCGGTCTCTTTGAGCGACATGGTGGTGGTCTTGCTGATGTCAGGCACGATGCCCAGGCCGGAGATCAGCAGCGTGCCGGGTATGGCCTGCCTGCCGCCGCCCTGGACGGCGAACTCGTTGTTGAGGCTGTCTTTGCCGGAGATGAAGGGTGTGCCGTAAGCGACAGCGGCATCGTAGCAGCCCTGTGCGCAGCGCACCAGGCTGCCGAGCCGGTCGGGTAGGTTGGGGCTGCCCCAACAGAAGTTGTCGAGCAGCGCTACCTGATCGGGGTCAGTGCCGACCGCCACCAGGTTACGCATCGTTTCATCAATAGCAGCCCAGGCCATGGCGTAGGGGTCGAGCTCGCCATACGAAGGACAGATGCCTACTGCCAGCGATACGCCTTTGGGCCAGCTTCTATTCTGGTTGCTGGTCATCGTATCCAGAGGAGAAAGCACCGTGGCATCACCCGGCCCGTGTTCTTCCACGCCGACCAGAGGCTTGACGATGGTGCCGGCCTGCACTTCGTGATCGTAGCGCCGGACGACTGTCTCTTTGCTGCGGATATTAGGGTGCCCCATTAGCTTGAGCAGCACCTCTGCGCTAAGGCTTCCCAGCTCTTTAAGTTTTCGGAAGACTGGAGGCTGCCACTCAGCTTCGAGCTGCAGCGTCGGGTCTCCCTCGTGCAAGAACTTCGCTGACAAATCGCCGACCAATTCATCTTCGAAATATAGGTGGAATCGGCCCAACGCCTCGAACTCCCCAATGCACAGCCCTTCGATGTCATGTAGGGCGCACAATTCCTGGATTCGCGGCCAGTGCTTTGGCGGAATGGCCAGCACCATGCGTTCCTGGGCCTCGCTTAGCCAGATCTCCCAGGGGCGTAGGCCGGGGTATTTGAGCGGTACGGTCTCCAGCCGGACGCGTGCACCGATCTTCTTACCCATCTCTCCCACGGCAGATGAAAGCCCACCCGCGCCGCAGTCGGTGATGGCATTGTAAAGACCTTCATCGCGCGCCTGCAGGACGACTTCTTGCACCTGCTTCTCGTTGATCGGGTGACCGATCTGGACGGCGCTGCCGGCCACCTGGCTGGTGTCTTTATCCATCTCCATGCTGGAGAAAGTGGCGCCGCGCAGCCCGTCGCGGCCGGTACGCCCACCGATGACGATCACCAGGTCGCCGGGTTGGGCCTCTGTAGGATGTGAGCCGCGGGGCAACAAACCCAGACAGCCGCAGTAGACCAGCGGGTTCGAGGTATAACCTTCATGATAATAGATGGCCCCGTTGACGGTGGGTATGCCCATCTTGTTGCCGTAGTCCTCGATGCCATGTATGACGCCGCTCTCTATGCGGCGGGGATGGAGTACGCCGTCAGGCAGCTTGTTCTCGGGCAAGTTCTGCGGGCCGAAGCACAGCACATCGGTGTTGGCAATGGGGCGGGCGCTGACGCCCAGGATATCGCGCACCACTCCGCCGACGCCGGTATTGGCGCCGCCGAAAGGCTCCAGCGCCGAGGGATGGTTGTGGGTCTCCAGTTTGAAAGCCAGATCCCACTCGTCATCGAAGGCGATGATGCCGGCATTGTCGACAAAGGCCGAATGAACCCAGGGCTTATTTACCTTTTCCGTAGCTGCTCGGATGTAGGATTTGAGCAGCCCGTTGATGGTCTGTTTGACGAGCTTCGAATCTGTGCTCGCTCCCGATGTGGGGCCGGTGTAAGTGACGGTGGCTCGGAAGGATTTGTGGCCGCAGTGCTCGCTCCAGGTTTGGGCCAGCATCTCCAGCTCAACATCGGTTGGCTCGCGCTGTTCTTCTTCATAATAGTCTCGGATGGCCTGCATCTCGATGAGGTTGAGGGCCAGCCGCCGCTCGGTGCTGATGGCCACCAGTTGTTCATCAGTGGATTCGCGAAGGGGGATGATATCGACGGTGCTGTCAGTTTGTTGGAAGGGAACGAAAGGCGGAGAAATGGGGCGGTCGATCTCGTAGCGCTGGATGACGGGGTTGGCGAACATCTCGGTGGCCAGGCGATCCAACTCTCGCCGGTTCACCTCTCCTCTGAGTAAATAGCGCTGCCCGGTCGCTGCCTGATCGACCCCTGTGATGCCCAGCATGTGCGCTGCCCGCACCAGGTTCTCGGCCACCGGGTCGGTGACGCCCGGCAGCAGTGTCACTTCAATGGTGTGATCGATCCGTTCGAAAGCGTGTGCTGTGTCAGCTGGCGAGACAGCGAAGTGCTCGGTGACGGGATCGGCCAGCAGCTCCATGCTAATTCTTTCAACATCTTCTTTATTAACATTGCCCCTTACAAAAAAAAGCCGGGCGATGAAGCCGCCCTGGGTAGTGTGAATGCCGATCTGCTGAATAGCTGAGGTGGGGACATCATCTACTTGTCCCTTCTCGGCAAGAGATGTCCATACCTCTACACGGTAAGTCTGCTGCTGGCTCAAAGGCTCAACTCCTCACGGACAAATGGGGATACCCTCTAGACCGGGAGTGTTGTCCCGGCTGGTGTTGAAGGGACGTTGGATTGACGCTCACAACTTGATTGACGCCCCAATTATGTCTCCTCCTGGCTATTAAGACAAGGGCAATTTGTCTGTCTGAAGAGGTGATGTTTGACCATGGAAGAGGAAGTGTAAGGGATTGTTCATAATCGTCAGCCTGAGG
>JAFGMS010000267.1 GCA_016927375.1 Anaerolineae bacterium | reverse complement strand
GCCTGATTTGGCCCTTTATCCATTTTTCATGCCCTTAAGTTGACACTTATGATCTTGCGAATAATTGTGTGCGCCAAAGAGACGCCGGATACGGTGGCGACGGTCGAGGCGAGGGAAGGTGTCGTGACCTGGGACGATGCCCCCCTGGTGATCAACCCCTGGGACGAATATGCCGTCGAGGAGGCCTTGCTGCTCAGGGAGAAAGGGCTGGCTGCGACCTGCACGGTCATCTCGATGGGGAGAGAGGATGGCAGTGAGGCGCTCAAGCACGCCATAGCCATGGGGGCCGATGAAGCCATTCTGATCAGCGATCCTGTCCTGGCAGATGCCGACACATTGTTGACTTCTCATGTGCTGGCTCAGGCCATCCGCCAGTTCGAGGATGTTGGCCTGGCTGTTTTTGGCCGTCAGGCCATCGATGGCGATACCGGCCAGACGGCCGTCCAGGTCGGGCGCCGTTTGGGTTGGAGTACTCTGACCTACGTCTCCCACATTCTGGAGCTTGATGCCGCGGAAGGCTCGATTACCGTCGAGCGGATGCTGGAACAGGGCAGGCAAATCTGCACCGGCACACTTCCTGCTGTGATTAGTGTGCTCAAAGATATCAACGAGCCGCGCTACCCATCCTTTGTCGGCCTTCGTAGAGCGACCCAGACCGATGTTGCTGTGTGGACTGCGGTGGATATCGGGTTGGGTGCAGCTGTCATCTCGAAGGTAACCTGGCCGGAGGTATCTAACCTGCCTGTACATGCTGGGGCGGCCGAGATCATCGATGGAGCTACCGCCGAGGAAAAAGTCGAGAAGCTGGTCGAGAAGCTGATGGCAGAAAAGGGAATCTGGCGATGAGCGGAGTCTGGGTGTGGGTCGAGCAGTCTGGAGGGACGGCTGCCAATATCTCCTGGGAGGCGTTAGGTCTGGGGCGCAGGCTGGCCGGCGCTTTGGGGCAGGAGGTGATCGCCCTGGTTTTTGGCATGAATGCATCTATGTTGGCCCGGACGGCGTTTCAGTATGGTGCAGATAAAGCCATCGTCTGTGAGGATGCAACGCTGGCCGAGTTCAGGTTGGAGCCCTATGCGACGCTGCTCAGCAGGCTGGCCGGGCAGCATCAACCGTACGCGATCCTGGCAGGTGCGTCTGCCTGCGGGCGCGATCTTGCCGGAGCTGTAGCCGTCGACCTGGAAGCCGGGCTGATTCCCGATGCCGTCGATGTCGAGTTGGTTGATGGTGTACTGGAGGTTACGCGCCCGGTCTACGCCGGGAAGCTGCTGGCCAGGGCGGTGAGCAGCGGCAGCCCTCAGATCATCACCATCCGCAGCCGGGCGTTCCCGGTTCCAGCGATGGATGAGAGGCGCATAGGCGAGGTCAAGCCGGTGGAGGCGGTGTTGGCTGAGGAGGACATCGCTGCCAAGATTGCCGGCATGGAAGCGTCGACCGGCTATATCAGCCTGACCGATGCCGCGATTGTTGTCTCCGGCGGGCGAGGTGTCGGCGGGCCGGAGGGGTTCGAGCCGCTGCAGCAGCTTGCCGATGTCCTCGGCGCGTCATTGGGGGCCAGCCGTGCGGCCGTCGATGCAGGTTGGATTGCCTACGAGCATCAGGTAGGCCAGACCGGAAAGACCATCTCGCCGGATATCTATATCGCCTGTGGCATCAGCGGCGCTGTTCAACATCAGGCCGGGATACGCACGGCCAAGGTGATCATCGCCATCAATACAGACCTCGAAGCGCCGATCATGAAGATCGCCCGTTATGCCATTGTGGGCGATCTATTCGAAGTTGTTCCTGCTCTCAACGCTGCTTTTGAGAAGCGGCTTGGATAGAGGGACCATCCCATTAGCCGGCTCGTGAGGCATGATACGTGAAAAGCCGGAACCTACTTGCTCATTTGCAAACTTGCCGGCCTATCTGCTGTCTGTGCAAAACTCCTGCTCCATAGCCTTGCCATCTGTACAAGCTTGCGGTTTTGACATATCATTGCGAGATGGTTGAACATAACCCCTTCAATCTCAATGAGATATCACTCTTTGCGTCAATTCCTGAGAACGTACGGCAGTACCTGGAAGTAGGGGCACAAGAACGCACCTGCCAGGCCGGGGAGACGCTCTTCTACGAAGGTGATCCACCAACAGTGCTGGCTCTGCTTCTTGAGGGGCAAGTTGATCTCTCGTGGGCGGGCAGCCCACGCGGGATTTGTCTGCCCGGCAGTCTGCTCGATCCGGCCGCAGTTTTGGGCGATTTACCTCACACGGTCAAGGCGGTGGCTTCGACAGCCTGCCGGCTGATCGAGTGGTCGCTCGATGCACTAAAGGAGAGCCCTGTCTTTCAGGAATTTACCCGCCGACACCTCGCCGGCTGCCTGCGCGAGGCGCAGTCCCGCCTGTCGGCAGTAGCCGCACCGATTCACTATGCCGGCCAGGCTGAAGCGCAACCCGGCCCGTACCTGTTCCCGAATGCCGGTGTGACCTTCGCATTTTGCCGGGCAGCTCGTGAGCCCGTCGAAGAGGCTTTACCGGAGGGGTTGTCGCTGCTCAACCTCCCGGGGGGTGAGCGGGCACCGGTCCTTTTGGGACTGGCCGAATTTCCGGCCGCACACCCTGAGTCTGACCCAGCGGCCAGCTTCTCGTATACAGAAACGACCGTCTTCGTGCCGGTGCGCTTTGCCGCCACGCCCGGCATCTTTATCCCCTATATTTACCCGTCTTCCTGGGAGCCGATCCTGGTAGGGCGGGAAGTTTATGGCTTTCCGAAACAACTGGGCAACACGGTATTCGGTTCCGGTGGAATTTCGCTTCATGTCGATGGCGTGCCACATTTCCGGCTGAGTTGGGAAGGGCAGGAAGTCTCCGGCGAGACAAAGCTGGTCGGGGCATTGATGAGCTGGTTAGGCATCGGGCGACATGTTGCTTCCGCTGCCTTTCAGGTGGGCGACGCGATACGGCAGGCCGCTCGATTGCCGGGCTATCGTCGCATCGATGTGTTTAATCACAAGCGGATACCGGCGGCCGATGCCTCTCCCGGCAATCTGCGCTATGACGTCGATCAGCTCACTCAGGCGGTTTTCGGTGTGCTGCGCTGGTTCTCTATTGCTCGTCTGACCGGCGTAGAGCTGACCACTTTCTATGGGCCTCTGCACGATGCAAATCTTATACTGCATGAAGCATACCGGACTCGGCTGGATATGCGGCTAAGTACCGGCCGAACGGTTCGGGATTATCTCGACAGATCGGAGCAATGATGCCCCCTAACGAAGATGTCTTTCCTGTAGTTGTGGTTGGCAGCGGGCTGGCCGGGCTGAGTGCCGCCATTCACCTTGCTGCTCGTGATGTTCCCCCGCTGCTCCTCGAAGCCGATTCGGAGTGGGCGGGCGGGCGCCTATGTGGGGGACCTCCTGACACCTTTGAATATCAAGGGCGCGTGTGGACATTTCCAACCGAGCATGGCGTTCATGCCCTATGGGGCAACTACGATAATATGCGCGCCCTGTTTAACCGCTTTATAGATGTGGAACTGATTCCATCGCCTGGGGAGGAATGGATCGACCGGATAGGAACGAAAGTCTGGGTGACCGAGGCCGGATCGGCTGTGCGCAGGACGTGGATACCGGCCCCATTTCACTACCTTCAGATCTTGTTCACGCGACACTTTTGGACCAGTTTCTCGTTGGTTGATCTACTGTCGTTTCCCGGATTTATGGTGAGCATGTTCCTGACTGCCGCCTTCGATCCCATCTGTGAGGAAATCGCCTGGGACGGCTTGATGATCGAGGAGTATTTCCGGGGTTGGACACGTAATCTGAGGGTTACCTTCGAAGGGCTGGCGCGCAATCTGCTTGCAGCGCCACTGGAGGAGATTACATTAACGGGGTTCATAGCTGCGCTGCGTTTCTTTACCATACTCCGCCGTGATGCCTGGTGTCCGCATTATTTCCCTGGGAACCCTGATGCAGTTGTCGTACAGCCCCTGATCGCCAAGATCGAGGAGCTGGGTGGTATGGTGATGCTTGGTACGCGCGTTGAGACGGTTGAGCACAAAGAGCATCACTGGCGGGTTGTTGTCGAGGATGCCAAGCGGGGCCAGCGATCGGTGCTGGCGAAGCATATCATTCTTGCTGTTGATCCCCCGGCCGCAAAGAAGATACTATGCGGCAGCCCAGACACATCTGGGATTGCTGATACAATGAACTTCCCGGCCGGATTGCTGAATGCCACCGTCCGGCTTTGGTTCGACAAACAGCCGCGGGTGGGCTCACCAGGCGGGATGTTTACTGGAGACTGCTTTGCCGACAACTTCTTCTGGATGCACCGTTTACACCGGGAATTTCTTGAGTGGGGATCACACGGCGGCAGCATCATTGAGATGCATCTATACGCTTCGGAAAAGGAACTCAATCAGATTGACCAGGCTTTGATCACGCGTGCCGCCGTGGATGTCTTTCGGATATTTCCCACTCTCCGCGGGCACCTGGTTCATGCCTCGGTGCGACACAATGAGCCCACTCAAACGCGGTTCCGTGTGCCCACGGCCGAGACGCTTCATGTGAAAACGCCATGGGAAGGTATCTATGCATGTGGCGACTGGGTAGGTTATGGGTCGCCGGCCATGTGGATGGAGCGCTCTGTCGTAACCGGGATTGCGGCGGCGAACTGTGTTCTTGGCCAGAAAGGTGCACAGCCGTTTGAGATCATCCCTGTGCCGGAGCCTGAGCTGTTGGCGCGCGTGATTGGAGCCATCTTGCGGGTAGGACGCCAGATTTTGCGGCCCTTTATCCATGCTTTGGGTAAATTGAATAGGACTTACAAGGACAGCAATTCCCGCTTCGGGAATTTATCGTAGTGATTGCTGGTAAAGCTGAGCAGCTGAGGCGTTCATATCCAAGCATTGATGGTTCAATACTTGCAAAGCCTGTTTCGTTTGAGCTGCTCCAGCGTGCCTGTAGAACCAAGCCGGAATGCTTGCGTATAGAGTCTACAGAAACATGTTTCGACGGAGCAAACCAGATGTCTGACTCTGCTTTAGAACATCACTGCCTGCCACGCCCAGGGCGGGCCTGCCCTCAGTGTGGTGAGATCATACCACCCCCCACCTTCTGTGAGCGTTGCGGGGCGGATATTTCTCCGCCACACACTTGCACACCGCGTCCCTTACCACATGTCTGTCCTACCAGCCCATCACCAGGTCGATGCATGGCATGTGGCGAGGAGCTGCCCGCTCTGAGATTCTGCTCGACGTGCGGTGCGGATATCACGCCTTCCCATCGCTGTGCAGCGGCGCCGTCGACGCATGTCCATCGGGCTGATCCGGTTCACATCTGCCCATCGCTGCCTCTGGGGCGCTGTGACAAATGCGGTGAGCTTTTACCTGCACTGTGTTTCTGCGAGAATTGTGGGGGAGAGATTACACCACCTCATCACTGCTTACCGGTTGATGAGCCTCATGTGTGCCCGCCCTACTTGCTTATACCGCATCGATGCTCGCATTGCGGCGAGGAATTACCTGCTTTGCGGTTCTGTGCACAATGCGGGGCTGACAACATCACGTCTGAGCATATTTGTAAGCAGGCATGAGCACACCCTGTCGTTCGGCAGCCCGCCAACTGTAATGACACCATACCGCTAAAGTAACCCTGGCAACAGGTCTGTTGACTGGTAGGGGAGCAAGATTTTTTGTTAAGCCAACAAACTCTCTCGCTAAGCCAGGAAACTTTTCGACTTGTTTGTGGAACTTCCCGGCCTCCGATTGGCCCTTCACAGAACGTTAAACAATAGGATACATAGGTAAAACATGAGACGTGACGAGTTCGCGGCCTGAGTCACAAGTCGCGGCTTGAAGCTTGAAAGACTAAAGGCTAGGAGCTAGTATAGCTCTTGGAATTGCCTGACCTGGATGCTTTTCGCCTCCATTTGTATAAAGTCAGTTCCAGCTATTGGTCAGGCCTCTTGCATAGCTACGACTTCGAGAGACTTCCCCGTATCAACAATGCCACAGAAAGCCACTTCCGTGATACCAGGCGTTGCTTGTTTCTCGCAAATGGCCAGCTTGGTCAAACTCGCCGTGCCTTTTATGCGTCGTGTAGTAGCGTGGCTGGTGGGCAGCCGGTTTGCTGGGACGCTGCTGGCTCGACTGCTGTTTTGCCGGCGGCCGGACTTGCTGCCACAGTCGCGCGCTGGCTATAGGCAAATACGTCGGCCTAGTATTTTCTCTGAGTGCGCTATAATCTCCTCACAGCAAAGATAACCAGCCGTCTATTCCTCACCATGACGAGGCCAAACACCATGACTATCCACATTCTATCCTCCGATGTCATCGCCCAGATTGCCGCCGGCGAGGTAGTCGAGCGGCCCGCATCGGTCGTCAAGGAGCTGATCGAGAACGCGCTCGATGCGGGTGCCGACGTCATTTCCGTCGAGCTGCAAGAAGGCGGCAAGCGGCTGATCCGCGTCTCAGACAACGGCAGCGGGATACCATCAGAGGAGGTTGAGCTGGCCGTCCGGCGGCATGCAACCAGCAAGCTAAGCACCATCGATGATCTGGACAGTCTGGGTACACTTGGCTTCCGCGGCGAAGCGCTGGCGGCCATCGCATCGATCAGCCGGATGAGCCTGGTCTCCCGTGCTGCAGGGGAAACCGCAGGGACCAGTATCCAGCTAGAAGGCGGGCATGTCATCCATCGGGAGGCCACCGGCGCGCCGCAGGGCACGGTCATCACCGTAGAGAACCTGTTTTTCAACACTCCGGCGCGGCTCAAATTCCTCAAGAAAGAAGCCACCGAGCGGCAGGCAGTCAATGCACTCGTCAGCCGCTATGCGATGGCCTATCCTCATGTTCGCTTCGTTCTACAGCAAGGGAGCAAGGAGGTTCTGCACACTACCGGCAGCGGCGAGCTGCGAGATGTCCTGGCGGAGGTTTACGGCATCGATGCTGCTGCCGATATGTTGGAGGTCTTGCCACTGGACGATGCTCCCCGGCGCGAGGACCTTCCGTTTATCGAGGTCTATGGCTTTGTTGGCCTGCCCAGCCTGAACCGCTCCAACCGCAGCCAGATCACCCTGTTTGTCAACGGTCGATGGATCCAGGACGCCAGCTTGACCTATGCCGTCGCGCAGGCCTATCACACCATGCTGATGGTTGGCCGTTACCCGGTGGCCACCGTGCTGATATCGCTTCCGCCCGAGGAGGTCGATGTCAATGTGCATCCCACCAAGGCCCAGGTGCGCTTCAGGCGCGCCGATGCCGTCTTCAGCGCCGTCCAGCGCACCATTCGCCGAACGCTGGTCGAGCAGGCGCCGCCCACTCTTCCACGCGGGGAGGTGCTGTGGGGCTCGCCGGAATGGGCGGCACGCCGGGAGCGGCTGGCGCAGATTACGGGTGAGCGCATGAGCCAGTTGGGGCTCTCGGTGGGTGATGACGAGACGCCGGGCCGGTACGGCCAACAGATGGCGCCTGAAGATGCATCGACGGGTGAAGCGCCGCCGATTGAGCGCAAGAAACGCATTCTGCCGATGCTGCGGGTGATTGGCCAGGTCGGGGGCACCTATGTGGTGGCTGAGGGTCCGCAAGGGCTGTATCTTATCGATCAGCACGCTGCGCACGAGCGCATTCTCTTCGAGCAGTTCATGGCCGAACGCGTGGCCGGTGAGACGGTCTCGCAAGAGCTGCTGGAGGCCGTCGTTATCGAGTTGGCGCCGGACCAGATGGCTTTGGTGGAAAGCAGCATCGATGATCTCCAGGCGGTCGGTTTCCGCGTCGAGGCCTTTGGACGCAACACCATCCGCGTCCTGGCCGTTCCCGAGCTGGTCTCACAGGGCGATCCGGGTGAGGCGCTGTTGGCGGCGCTGGGGGAGATCGAGTGTGGAGAGATGCCCACCGAGGCCACCGCCGAGCAAAAAGTGATCTCGCGTGTGTGTAAACAGGCAGCCGTCAAGGCCGGCCAAATACTCAGCTACGACGAGATGGAGGCACTCATCCGGCGGCTCGAGCAGTGCCAAGCCCCCAAGACCTGCCCGCACGGCCGGCCGACCATGATCCACATCTCAGCCGAGGAGCTGGCCAAGCAGTTTGGACGCCTAGGGGCAATTTGAGGTATCGGATTGATGGGACATGTGCTCATCGAAAATGAGTCCGGAGAGGATTGCAAACGAGTCTAAAGAGGATTGCAAACGAGTCTGGACTCGTTTTTGACCGTGTCTTTACTTGCTGCCCAACACCGTTTTTCAATCGTCAATCATCAATACTAAGAACCCCAGGTAAAGGC
The DNA here is from genome assembly GCA_016927375.1 of Anaerolineae bacterium. Classification (GTDB taxonomy): domain Bacteria; phylum Chloroflexota; class Anaerolineae; order Aggregatilineales; family UBA3940; genus JAFGMS01. The sequence continues at coordinate 3,954 of JAFGMS010000267.1, read as the reverse complement.
CCAGGTTGGCCCCAGTCCGCTGATGGCCGCAGCCTGGGTGTTGTTCCCATTTACGATGACAACCTGCCATTCAAACTGACCCGATTGCCCCACCCCGGGTCGCAGGCCGGACGGCAGGCGATAGCTGTTGCTGCGCGTCGTAGCCCGGTGTTCCTCCTCGGTTCCCAGGTTGCGGACGACCACGAGGTAATACTGATTGGCTTCCAGAGGATGCACAGCCACCCATTGTAAAATGACCGTATCCCCACGAGAGATTGTTTCCCCATCGGCCGGGCCAAGCAGCGAGGGCGGGCTGAGCGTCGGTGTTGGCGTAGCAGTCGAGTCAGGGCCGCCGGTGGGCGTCAGCGTCGGGGTCAGCGTCACCAGGATCGGGACATAGATTTCCTGTCCAGGGACGATAAAATCGGGATAACCATTGGCCTCTTCGATAGCATCGACCCTGGAAACGTACCGGTAGGCAATGCTGGCAATCGTGTCACCCTCCTGGACGACGTGAACCCAGTACTGGCCATCAGACGAGGTGCACTTGTTATCGAAGCTACAGCCTGTGTAATCCATGGTGGGACCTGCCGTTGCCTCGGAGCCTTCCAGTGTTGGTGTCGGCGTTGGACCTGGGGTAGGCGTCTGACGCGGTATGAGCAGGACCTGATCGACCCTCAGATCGTTTTCATTTGCCATGCCGTTGATCCGTATGATCTCCGGCACTACTGCAAGATCCCGGTAACCAAACAGCTGGATGATGAAAAACAGTGTATCCTCTGCTTTCACGGTGTACTGATAGGGTTCGAGCGTCGGGGTTGGCGCGGGCGGCGGCGTCTCGGTGGGCGGCCCGCTGGGTGAGGGCGAAACGGTCGGGGCCGCGGCAGTCGACGCCACAGCCGTGGGCGTTATCCCGGCGGCCTCGGTTGCGGCCGGGCCTTGTGGCTCTCGCCCGGCCCTTACCAGGATGACGACCAATACAATGATTACCCCGAGCGCTATGACGCCGCTGGCAATCACCAGTATCAGGTCACGGCGGCTCATGGGAGCGGGTTCGAATTTCAATGACATAGTCTCTACCTACAGAGCAGTTAATATGCTCGGTCTGGTCTTTGCCTGAGAAGTAAAACGTGAGACGTAATACGTAAAAAGGCAGCTAATTTCAGCGTATATTTTCACGTATCTACCATATTTGCGTTTTACACATTCACGCCTTTGTGCCACCATGCAGTATAACACCGCCCAGACGGCCTTCCCAGACGTCTGGGCTACGACTGGCCAACGTCCGGCGGCTGCTTAGCTGCTATCAGCTGTTCCTTCCAGCCCCAGTTCTGCGGCTGCGCTCCGCATGGCCTCGAGGACAAGCGGTACATGCTCGGTCCACAAATCGACGCCCAGCTCCCGGCAGCCCTGTTCGATCTCTTCACGGTTGGCGCCGGCCGCAAAGGCACGGTCTTTCCACTTCTTTTTGATCGACTTTGGTTTTACATCGTGGATGCTTTTGCTGGGCCGGACCAGCGTAACAGCGGTGATTAACCCGGTCAGCTCATCGACGGCAAAGAGCGCCTTATCCCTCAACGTGGCGCGAGACACCCCGGTATGGTCAGCGTGGCTGAGGATGGTGCGAATATCCTCCTCGTCGACGCCGCGCTCGCGCAATATCGGCGCGCCCTTGGCCGGGTGCTCGTCCAGGTTCGGGTGGATTTCCCAGTCGAAGTCGTGCAGCAGCCCAATTACACCCCAGTCGTCTTCATCTTCTCCGTACTTACGCGCATATGCCCGCATGGCTGCTTCGACGGCCAGCATATGCTTGATCAGGTTTTCATTCTTGATGAACTCTCTGACTATACCCAACGCATCTTCACGATTCATGACACATCCTCGCTGACAACCTGCCGTTCAAGCTTCTGCCCGGCATCGACCTCCGCACCTAGGACAACAACATCCCTCAGCACCGCGTTGGAGCCGATGACGCTGCCGCTTTCCAAATAAACGTTAGGGCCCAACTTGACGCCGTTGCCCACCTTGACACCAGCATCGATGTGCACTGGCGAGGCGATCTTCACCGTGTCAGGCAGCCTGCTTTGTACGATAGGCTCTTCGTAGTTCGCCATCAGCAGTGTGTTGGCGGTCAGGAGGTCATCGGGGGCGTCGAGGCGAATGCACCAGCCTGCCTCTAAAGCGCCAACGATGCCCCGGTCATCGATGATCATCTGGATAGCGGCGGTCAGAACGCGCTTGCCGCTTTGCTCGACTACCGGTACGTTATCCAGATAACTCAGCACTTTGGGCGTAAACGCGTAGACGGGGAGGGCGGTCATATAATCCTGATGCGCTCCGGTGGGCTGTTCTGAGATGTATAACACGTCACCACGGGGGCCAAGCAGGACGGCCGCTCCTTCCATGACCTGATCGGGGGCATAAAAGAGGTTCAGAGCGGCGATGTCGCTGGGGTGCGAATCGAAGTAGCCGGCCAGACGTGCAATTTGCTCATCGGGCAGAATGACATCAACCGATGCGGCAATAAATGGCCCGTCGATGAAAGCACGCGTCGCAAAAAGGGCCGAGGCCGTGCCGCGCTGATGCCCCTGGAGGGCAAACGACAGCTTGACGTCCGAGTACCAGTTGCTGGTAAGCCATCCGGCCACATCACCCTCACGCTCGCCCACCACGACGGTGAAGCGGCGTATCCCTGCCTTATAGTAGCTGTCCATTACCCAAGCAACAATTGGCTTGCCCAGGATCGGCAGCATAGCCTTTGGCCGTGTCCTGGTGAGCGCTTCCATCTTCCTTCCAGGGCTGGCCGCCATAACGATCACATGTTCAATCATGCTTCATCAACCTCTCTGGCAAGTCGCGCACAGAGCATCCCGATTGGCAATATTTCACGTAGAAATACGTTCACACTCTGTATCGAAGCATTGTACCACGAAGACCTCGCAGGTCTCAAAGAGCAATGCATATATTGTATGATAATTGCCTTACAATTGTGTTTGTGATGAAAAATGGTGCACACCACCTTCCGACAGGAATATGACCTGGGCAATTTCCTATAAGAGCCTGCCCGGTTTCCAGTAAGAACCTAATCGAATTCCCGTAAGGGCGGAGTCGGTTTCCTATGAGGATTTACCCTGGATCCTATGAGGTTTGTTTCGTTTCCTATGAGGTTTTGACTCGTTTCCCATAAGGATCTGGCCCGATTGAAGGTAGGATTTTGCACCGGGTACGGGCAGAAATTTGGATGTGCCCATAGATTCACCGCAGAGAGCGCCGAGCCCACAGAGTTTTTTCTTGATTTCCTCCGCGATCTTTGCGCTCTCTGCGGTGAGAAATAGCCTGATCGCGAAAAAAGGCGAAAGTCCAGTAGAGATTTTGTATTTTCTCCGGCACGCAACTCCCAGCTTGTGTCCGGGGGCGTTTAGCCTTAATATAGCGCCATCTCTCAATTGTGAATGTGGAGGTTCGTAATTATGAAGCCACAATTTGTCTGGAACACTTATGGTGACTGGGTTTTGACCCTGGTTGACACTTATATATGGGATCTGACCGGGCACTGGGTTGGCTGGCTCGATGGCGATGATATCTTTACAACCGATGGTGAGTGGGTGGGCAAGCTCAGCAGGGATTCGCGGGTTATCCGCAAGCGTGCCGCGTCGCGTCCGCCTTTGCGCAAGGACATCCCACCCAAGCCGCCCAAACCCGATCTACCCGGCCGATGTCCTCTCCCACCCGCCTTTGCCGAGCTGACTTTTTCAGAGATCGATGTCATGGAAGAGGATCCGGAGGTCTTCAAGCGCCTCTCAGATATGCGTCCGGATATGGGCGAAGGGTAGGATCAACGCAGCTGCTGCGGTAGTGGCGGAAGTAAGTACAGCGCAGTCCTAGACAAGGGGCACAAGCCCCTTGTTTGCGTATAACCTGCAATCGATGATGTAACTCCCAACGTCAACAATGCAAAAAAGGCGTTTTTTCATC
>JAFGMS010000021.1 GCA_016927375.1 Anaerolineae bacterium | reverse complement strand
AGGAGGATGGAAGGAAGATGGAAGGAGGATGCTTGGACGACGCTTAGACGCCTCCCCGGATAGCACATCGTCAGAGTTTGTATGGGGTGCATTTCGAGTTATTGATGATTGGTTGTACGACCAAAGGTCGTCTGATGATTGACGATTGAAAAACAGATTGTTGCAACGACCAGGCAATTATCCAATCGTCACCTATCTTGTTCCACGCTGCCGGGCTGCCTGTCATTCCCGCGAAGGCGGGAATGCACTCGTGCACAAGCGACTGTTATTCGCAAAAGGCAATTCCTAACCCAGACAAGCCGGAACCAAATAGGAAATCCAAAATTCTTGCCGAAAAAGCTAGAATTTCACTTGTAAGGTACTACGCATCGTCCGGGACTGAGCCCAGAAGATGGGGCTCCTGCGGAGCAGTTCATATCAGATGTTGTCAGAGATCAACAACATTTTGTCGATGTTGGTGCTGTAAGCGCCTATTCCCCAGCCGGTTGACAAACATCGCAGCGATCAGTACTGTATATCATAACTACTCAGCTGCGTGGCGTGATGTGCTGACAGTTGTGAGTGCTGGGCGATTAAACATCAAATCACTTGGGTGATGAGTTTTAGTTTACAGTTCACAGTCAAAAGCTAACAGCTAAAAGCCAATAACTGAGAGCTGAGCAGTTACTGTATATCATTGACTGTATGCACAACTTGCTACTTTGATCTGCCGGGGAGCCACCCATGAAATATCATACCAGTATCTTGATCGCCCTGGTGTTGCTCACATTGGCCTGCAATATGCCAGCCGCAAAGACGGCTGAGACGGCAACCTCCCCTCCCACGACCGTCCCACCACCAACACACCCAGAAACAGAGACATCCACCGAGCACCCAACAGCCACTCACACCGCGATACCCTCACCCCCGCCAACGACCGCCGCGCCACTTGAGGAAGCCACCGTAGAGCAGCCCCCAAGCCACGGTGCGCTGCTTTACGAAACACGCTTCCGGCAGGGCTGGGTGGCCATGGAAGGAGACAAGGCTTCCGGGACACCAAAGTCGGACGGTTACCAGATCGATATCAGCCAGCCATGGGCTCTCTACGCCTACACCACGCGCGCCCGGCAGTCTGACTTCTTTGCCGAGGTCACGGCCAATCCTATTCAGTGCCCGGAAGGAAGTGGCGCCTACGGCATGGTCTTTCACTACAAAAGTGACACATCATTTCGCTTCTTCGTAATCTGGTGCAGCGGCCGGTACTCCCTGCTGGAGCGCGTCGGCCCATTATCGGTGACAATGCTGGCGGAAGGTACACTGCAGGAAGAGATCACACCATCTTCAGGAGAACATACCCTGAGCGTCCGTGCAATCAACAATAAGCTGACCCTGTATGTCGACAAAAAGCAGATCGCCAGGGTCGACGTGAGCAGTTCGCCAGCAGGGGATTTTGGCCCTTATGCAGAGACCACAGGAGAACCCATGTCGGTCCTTTTCACGTGGCTCTCGATATACTCAGCCCAATGATTGACAGATCCCGTCGGTGTCACCGGTTACGGCTCTTCATGAGCAGTGCGAACCGCCTCCTCTATCCACAGTTCGGTCTTGCTGGGCGCAGATGATGAAACACCTAGCCACATCAGGAACTCGATATTGCCCGACGGCCCGCGCAGAGGCGAATGTATAACCCCCAACACGACGAAATCTTGCTGCCGGGCAGTTTCGGCGATGTTCAATAGAACCTCGCTATGGATAGCAGGGTCACGCACCACGCCGCCTTTGCCGACCTTATCCCTGCCGGCCTCGAATTGGGGCTTGACCAGCGCCACAACCTGCCCATGTGGAGTAAGCCAGTTCCGGACAACCGGCAGCAGGAGCCCAAGCGATATAAACGAGGCATCGATGCACGCAAAGTCAACCTGCTCAGGCAGGCTTTCGAGATAGCGAGCATTGGTGCGTTCCATCACCACCACTCGCGCATCTCCGCGGAGCGTCCAGGCGAGCTGTCCATAACCAACATCGATAGCGTAGACCCTGTCGGCCCCTGCCTGAAGCAGGCAGTCGGTGAAGCCGCCTGTGGAGGCGCCAACATCGGCACACACCCAACCCACAAGCGTGATTTCGAACTGCTCCAAAGCAGCCACCAGCTTGTCCCCACCTCGGCTGACAAAGCGCGGCTTCTGCTTTACTCGAATAGCGACGTCTGAGCGGACACTCACACCCGGTTTGGTCATTGGATGATCATCAACCAGCACCTCACCGGCCATGATCAACCGGCGGCCCAGCTCGCGAGATTCGACGAGACCACGATCAAACAACAGGACATCCAGACGCACCTTTTTGTGTTTCATCCCGCTCTGCTTTCTGGAGCCCCCGGATACACCTCACCCCATCACAGCCAGCTCCGGTATTCAGCCTCGCAAACCCCGGTTTCGATTATAACGCAGTGTTCAATACCACCAACACAGCTCTCCACCATGTCCAGAGCCAGCCACCATGATAGCTGCCATTCCTCCCATACTTGTTTCAATGGCTTATCAATATACTATCTGCTTGTGTCAAATCAACCGGCAAGGGCTATAATAATGGTCAAATTTGACCACAGGAAAACATCTCATGTCACAACTACTTGGCTTGGCGCGCACCATGCGCCTCAAGCAGTGGACCAAGAACGGTTTTGTTTTTGTTCCGCTGATCTTCGACCGCAAATTGGACGATATCCCTTACCTGCTTGCCACACTGGCCGGGTTCGGGCTGTTGTGCCTGGCAAGCAGCATCGTTTACCTGATCAACGACATTGCCGACATCGAGGCCGACAAGGCACATCCCACCAAGCGGTTACGCCCCCTACCCTCCGGGCAGCTTTCCAGGTCAACAGCCATCATTGCAACCGTTGCGCTATCTCTGCTCACGATTCCACTGGCTTTTCTGCTAAAGCCTTTGTATGGATTTGTTCTCGTTGGTTATCTGTTACTTAATCTGGGTTACTCATTCTACCTCAAGCACCTAGTCATCATAGATGTCATGGTCGTTGCGGCGGGCTACGTTCTGCGAGTCGCCTGTGGCGTTGTGCTGGTCGACGTCGTGCGCTTCTCGCCCTGGCTGTATATCTTCACCACAACGCTGGCGCTCTTCCTGGGCTTCGGCAAGCGGCGCCACGAGCTGGTACTACTGCAAGGCGGCGCCAACAATCACCGAGCCATCCTCGACCAATACAGCATAGTCCTGCTGGACGAGATGATCGTGATCGTAAGCGCCACAACCATCCTGACCTACTCTCTATACACGTTCAGCGCAGAAGGACTACCGCTCAATCATACAATGATGCTCACCATCCCCTTCGTTCTCTACGGCATCTTCCGCTATCTCTATTTGATCCACGTTAAAGGCGAAGGTGGTGCACCTGACGAGGTCATCCTCCGCGACCATCCTCTCCAGGCAGCGGTGGGCCTGTGGGGAATCGCTGTTGTCATCATCCTGTACGTCTTGAAATGATAGTGCCACTCTGGCATTTGGCTGAATTACCGAATAGTGATGATATGGGTTCTCCTCTCTCAGTGCTCAGTGATCAATTCATAGCCATTGCAGGGCCGCCGGACGATCATCGACCGCCACAAATCCATCCACTTGACTTCCTGCTCACCTGCAAACTTGCCGACTTGCAGGCTTGCTCGCTTCGCCCAGTGTTTTAGATAGGCTGATTAGCTGCAAAATGACCTCTCACACAGCCTCAGCGCCCGGCAAGATTATCCTTTTTGGCGAACACGCTGTTGTATATGGCCAGCCGGCATTGGCAGCACCTGTTCACAAAGTTCAGGCAAAAGCATCGGTAGCCGATAGCGCATCTGGAAGCGGCCTGGTCATCGAGGCCAGCAACCTTAACCTGCGACTTTCAATAGCTGAGGCAGCCACTCACGCGCTGGCAGTGACCGCCCGACTGGTTTTGGAAAAGCTCCAGAAGCCAGAACCCGACGCGCTCATCACCATCCAATCGACCATCCCCATTGCGGCAGGATTAGGCAGTGGAGCGGCTGTTTCCGCCGCCCTGGCCAGGGCGCTCTCAGGCTACCTGGGCAGCCCACTCAATCAAGCTGAGCTATCCACCCTGGTATACGAGATCGAGAAGCTGCACCACGGCACTCCCAGCGGCATAGATAATACGGTTGTCTGCTACGGCCGGCCCGTTTATTTCGTGCGCGGCACGCCTCCTGAACCCCTCCGGGTTGGGCGAGCTTTTCACATGATCATCGCTGACACAGGTGTCACCAGCCCAACCCACGTCGCCGTGGGCGGCGTGAGAGAGCGTTGGGAGAGGGATCGAGAGAAGTACGATGCTCTGTTTGCCGAGATCGGGCAGATTGCCGAGCAGGCACGGCAAGCCATTGAAGAGGGGAATTTAGGCCGGCTCGGGCCTCTCATGACTCGCAACCAATCGCTGCTGGGGCAGATCGGTGTCTCGTGCAACGCGCTGGAAAGGCTCATCGATGCAGCAGAGAAGGCGGGGGCACAAGGCGCCAAACTGTCCGGCGGCGGACTTGGCGGCAACATGATCGCACTGGTAGCTCCAGAGTCCGCCGGGCCAATCGAAAAAGCCCTAAAGCAAACCGGCGCCATCCGAACCATCCACACCATCGTCCAATAAGGCGAAAAACATATGCTGACCTTTTTGAAATTAGGCGGCTCGCTCATTACCGACAAGTCAGGAGTAGAGAAGGCCCGCACCGACGAGATCACCCGGCTGTCTGCCGAGATTGCCTCAGCCTTGCAGATAAGCCGCGACCTCTCTCTCATCGTTGGGCATGGGAGCGGGAGCTTTGGTCACACGGCTGCCAGACAATACGGAACGAGGACAGGTGTTCAGGGCAAAGAGGCCTGGCAAGGATTTGCCCGAGTAGCCTACGTTGCTTCGCGGCTCAATCACCTGCTCGTTGAGAGCCTACACGAAGCAGGCGTACCGGTACTGCGCATCCAGCCCTCGGCGTCTGCCATCTGTCACAAAAGTCAAATCACCCAAATGTCGCTCATTCCTCTCCAGCACACGCTGACGGCCGGTTTGGTTCCGATTGTCTATGGTGATGTAGCCATCGACGATGCCCTGGGCGGAACGATCATCAGCACCGAGGAGATCTTCGCCTACCTGGCCGAAAAACTCACACCGGACCGTATCCTGATTGCTGGAGACTATGAGGGCGTGCTCGACGCCAACAAACAGGTAATCCCATCAATTACCCCCCCTACCCTCGCTGATCTCCAGAATACCTTGTGTGGCTCGGACCAGGTCGACGTCACCGGTGGTATGGCATCCAAAGTCTCTTCGATGCTATCGCTCTGTGAGACAATCCGCGGCCTCAAAGTACATATTTTCTCCGGCCGGCAGCCGGGCAACGTGTTCCGGGCCCTGACAGAGGAGAACATCCCTTTTGGGACTCGTCTTTCGGCCTGACGAATTGAGGTTAGAGAAAAAGACTGCGCACGGCATGGTCGAAACCGCTAAAATTAGTTGCAAAAGGGATTGCTCATATCTTCTCAAAAATGAGGAGAGCCCGAGCATCACCCTCCGGGAGGTTTCAGTGTGGTCACTCTCTCTGAGGCGCCAGTCTGCTAACCTCCGGGAGGTTTGGCGGACATCCCCTGGATTATTGAGAAGATACGATTGCTCTATCAAATGTTGACTAAGAAAGCGACAGCTCGCGCTCACCCGAATATTGCCTTCATCAAGTATTGGGGAAACAAAAACAACGACCTGCGACTGCCGGTCAACGGCTCTATCTCGATGAATCTGGCCGGGCTGGAAACCATCACGACGGTGATGTTTGGTGACGAGATACTTGAAGATCGCTTAATGCTAAATGGAGAACAGCAAACGGTTGAGCAAACCAGGCGCGTCAGCCGCCACCTCGATCACGTCCGCCATCTGGCAAACGTCGATCTACGAGCCCTGGTCATCTCACAAAACAATTTCCCCACCGGCACAGGCATTGCTTCTTCGGCATCAGCCTTTGCCGCGCTCACGGCGGCGGCATGCAGCGCCCTCGATGTCCATCCGGACGAAGCCGGCCTGTCTGCATTGGCCCGCCTCGGTTCCGGCTCGGCTTGCCGCTCGGTGCCCGGTGGCTACACGGAATGGTATGCCGGGGTTGACCATCAAACTTCATATGCAGCCAGTATCGCACCGGCCGGCCACTGGGATCTGATCGATCTGGTCACCATCGTGAACAAAGAGCACAAAGCCGTCGGCTCAACCGATGGGCACCAACTGGCCGATACCTCGCCCCTCCAGGCTGCACGTATAGCCGATACGCCTCGCCGCTTGGACCTGTGCCGCGCGGCCATTCTTCAGAAGGATTTCGAGCCCCTGGCCGCTATCATCGAGGAAGACACGCTGATGATGCATTCCATCCTAATGACGTCCAGTCCTCCCCTGCTCTACTGGCTGCCCGCTACTATCCGCGTCATGCAAGCTGTCCAGAGCTGGCGCGCCGGCGGCATACCCGCAGCATTCACCATCGATGCCGGTCCTAATGTTCATGTGATCAGCACAACCGGCTGGAAGGACAAGCTAGTCGGGTTGCTCAATGAGCTGGAAGGTATACAAGATATCCTGCCGACCACGGTTGGAGGGCCTGCACAGATTATCAATGAGCATCTCATCCCATAGCGTATTTTGATCACAGTACCAATACGCAGGTATAATCACGACGTCAATGAATGATCCACGAAAGTTACAAAGGTATCAGGTAATAAGAATCGATGATCTCCATGAATACCGGTTTAGCGATAGCAGCATTTTTTGTTGTCCTTGGCCCCCTGATCTTCTTTCACGAGCTGGGGCACTTCCTGGCAGCACGCTGGGGAGGCGTCACAGTTGAAGAATTCGGGATTGGGCTGCCCCCTCGTGCAATTACGCTCTTCGAGCAAGGAGGAACCAAGTTCACCCTGAACTGGCTGCCGCTGGGAGGATTCAACCGCCCAGCCGGCGAGAACGATCCATCGGTTCAAGGAGGCTTGGCTGCCGCATCGAAACGAGTACGCTTCGCCGTTCTCGCCGCAGGTCCTGGAGCAAATATCATTGTCGCGTTTATCCTGCTCATGATCATGTTCATGACCGGTACCCAGGAGATCATGCCCGGAGCACGTATAGTAAAAGTCGAGCCAGACACACCTGCTGAGAGCGCCGGCCTGGAAGACGGAGACATCATCCTCCAAACAGATGGTCGAAAAATACGGCAATACCCAGATCTAAGCAGTTATATCACAAGCCACATAGGGCAACCGATCACTTTAACCGTGGAACGAGGTTCGTCCATTTTCGAGCTGGAGATCACGCCACGGACAACTTGGCCTGAAAACCAGGGACCAACCGGCATAGTGGTTGAGCCGGTTGGTTTAGAAATTAAGCGTTACGGCTTCTTTGAAGCTGTCCGGCGATCCGGTGAAGAGTTTGTCAACTTTTTCTTGATGATTCCCAGAGCCATCAACTGGGTAAGAGAAGGGTTGATATCACCACGATTACTGCGCCCTGTCAGCGTCGTCGGAATCAGCCAGATTGGCGGTCAGGCACTCGATAGCTCCATCGACCAACATGCTGCGTGGCCAATCCTTGAGTTAGCCGCCAACATCAGCATAGCGCTTGCCTTCACCAACTTACTGCCGCTCCCGGCAGTCGACGGGGGGCGCATCGCGTTTGTGCTATTCGAAGGCATCCGGGGACGCCGTGTTGATCCTCAACGCGAGACAATCGTCCATTTTATTGGTTTCGCAGTTCTTTTGGTCGCCATGCTCGTTCTTGTGTATCTAGATATAGTTGATCCGTTAATACTTCCATGACCAGCTGCGATGATTCATTTGAGCCGCTCCTGGTCAGTCTCCTGGATACCGAAGCTCCCCTAAGAGCTGCCTTGATCTACTGGCTGTCGGAGCCTGCGCCTGCTGAGCTAGACGCGTTCCGGGCCGTCTGGCCGACAGTACCAATCGCAAGAAAGCGGCTCCTTATGTCGCGGCTTGTAGAGACCAGTGAGACCAACTTCGATGTAGACTTCTCGGAGGTCGCACTTTTTGCTCTGACAGATGATGACGCTCAGGTGCGCCGGCATGCTATAGAAGCACTCTGGGAAAATGACCATCCCGGTGTCATGCGAAGGTTCACCGCCCTACTCCAGAGCGACCCAGACGTCAAGGTAAGAGCATCCGCAGCCACGGCACTGGGACGTTTTGTCCTCCTTGGTGAGCTCGAAGAATTGGAGCAAGCTGTTGCCAAAGAGGCAGAAGAAGCACTGCTGCAGATATGTCACCGGGAGAATGAAGAACTAGAGGTGCGACGTCGGGCGATTGAAAGTATCTCTTATTCAAGCCGAAAGGAAGTCATGCCTCTCATTGAGTCCGCAGCCGAGCATACCGACATCAAAATGCAGGCCAGCGCTCTGTTTGCAATGGGTCGTAACAGTGATTCTCAATGGATCTCTCATATACGCGATGCACTGAGCAGCGAAGAACCAGAACTCCGCTTTGAAGCCGCCCGTGCGGCTGGCGAAGTCGGTCTCAGAGAGGCCATCCCCCAGCTTATCCGCTTTGCGCACTCCCAAGATCGCGAGATCAAGGAGATTGCTATATGGTCGCTGGGTGAGATCGGTGGAGATGATGCTCAGAGCGCACTGTTTGACCTGGCCGACAGCGAAACCGACGAATATCTGGCCGAAGCCATAGAAGACGCAATAAATATGACCGCACTCTCATTGGGAAACTTTGGGCTGGTTGTACCCTTAGATAGCGAGGCAGAACACGAATTCGAGGAGCTCGAGGATTTCTACACCGAGCAAGATACCACATAATAGGTTATCATAGGACGATGCAAGACTTCGCCAGCAGGTTCCCTGTCTAGGGAAGTGGAGATATCACATCCACATGATTGCAATAAGTGGTAACGTCAAACATCTCTGGCCGATCTTGCTTTTGGTTTTACTCGCAAGACCTGCACCGGAGCGCGTGCTCGTCCAGACATCCATCAGCATTCAAGCAGAACAGTCCACAAGTGTGGTCTATGGTGATAGCCTCACTTTTGAGGTACAAGTTACAGTTCCCGCAACACTCGAAAATGCCTACCTGACCGTGCATGTAGCAAATCGAGACGATGTCTATATCGAGGCTGTGTCGCTCTTCCCTGGCACAACAGTCCTGGCTTCACACACAGTGACAGTCGATGAACTCCAGCTACCACCATTCGCCCAGGTAGTCTCCTTTTGGAACTTTCAGGACGAGAACGGCAACCAGTACCGCTCTGATGAACAGATGACACTTTATGAAGACACTCGTGTTCCCTGGAAATGGAAACGCGTCAGTGAGGGCCGCATCACCATCAATACCGATGGCCGTGACGAAGTCGTGGCCATCGCTGCTCTTAGAATTGCCTCCAATGCACTGGCCCAGCAGAGCCAGGCCTTGGGGCTAACGAGCCAAAACGACATATCCATATACATCTATCCAGAGTTGGCCCAGCTGGCCGCCAGCTTAAGACTGCACCAACAGCGTGTACAAGACTGGGTAGCTGCCTATGTGATACCTGATCAGCACATTATCTTGATTGCAGCCTCACCAGGAGCAGAGATGCTACCAAACATGCAGCGTGATCTTCCACACGAGATCACGCACCTGGTCATCAACGATATTGCTGGTGAAGCCGCATCCAACGTGCCTGGTTGGTTTAGTGAAGGGCTGGCTCTGTCAAGCGCGCCAGAGATCGATCCCACATTCCGGGATGTTCTGAGTGAGGCAGTGCATGAAGGCGTTTTGCTATCATTGGAGACATTATGTGTTAGCAGTTTCAGCCATCTCCCGCCCCACGACATCACCCTTGCATATGCCCAGAGTGAAAGTGTAGTCCAGTACATAGCAAAGCGATACGGCGCTTCACAGATCCAGGCCTTGATGACTGCTTATGCAGATGGTCTTTCTTGCAGTGGCGCAGTCGAACGCGCGTTGGGAATCTCGCTCACAACTTTGGAGACACAATGGCATGCCGACTTAGGCAGCGCAATCAGTACCACTTACCAGGAGACATCACTGGCCCCCTGGGTCTTGGCATGGGCCATTAGCCTTATTCTGGCGTTCCTTTTTGTTTCACCACAGCCACAACAAGTTGGAGAGAAATCGCCTTTCGACACAGATGTAGCTCTATCATCCCTACCTGATCGGTCATCGGGAACAGGAATGGATGAGAACCGACCATGACAGAAGCAAAAAGCCCTCCATTACGGCGTCTGCATACTGTTGTCCATGGCAGGGTGCAGGGCGTTAATTTCAGAGCTTATACCCTTGAAAAAGCGTTTTCCCTTAGCCTAAAAGGATGGGTTCGAAACACTTTCAGCGGGACAGTTGAGGCCGTTGCAGAAGGCGACGAAAATGCTTTGAAAGAGTTCTTGGACTTCTTGCACATTGGCTCTCCATCAGCCTCTGTTACCCATGTCGATGTAACTTGGGAAGAGGCAACCGGTAAGTTTGAAGATTTTCAAGTACGGTACTTTTTATCCTGAGCGCAATACCAGATAATCATGCAAGTTGATGCCGAACGCCGAGCCTGGCGTATTCTAGTGAGTTTCTTTATAGTGTTTCTGCTACTATGTGGCAGCAGCATTTATCTCGTACAGTGGTATGTCTTCCAATCCACCATCAAAATGGGAGCCAACCTGAAAGTAGCACGAGGGACAGTTAGGATCATCCTGCCAAACACACACGAAGCCATTGCTGTTACCAATGAGCGGCCCAATCTCGAAAAAGGAACCATCATCCAGACTGATGAGAAATCGCAGGCCATCCTCACACTTAGCGATCCCCGCAGTGGGCAGCCCGTAGCCTCCATAGTCATATTCCGAGACAGTGAGATCATACTGACCCGGGCCTCAGCCCCGCGCTTCGGTCTGAACGCCGCGCCCTACCGCATCCGGTTCACCAGCAATCCCGGACGAAATGAGGTATCGATCCTGCGAGACAACCAGAGAGCAGTCCAGATCGAAGCAAACTCCCCACATGCTATCATGTGCACATCTGAGAGCGGGCTGTATACCATTGAGACCACCAACCAACATACACGCCTGATGGTACGCTCAGGACAAGCTACTGTCATCAAAAAAGGCACAGAGGAGGAATTGACATTATCAGATGATAACCGTGTCGTAGTCAACTCGGCCAATCATGAGATTGAGACCTTACCTGACGAACAGCCGTTGGTGACCAACAGCACGTTCAAGCGGAGCTATAAGCAGGATTGGATCTTTCAAAGCGATGGGGAACCGACTGCCTTTATACGCAACGTCACCTTCGATAGTCGCCCCGCGGTGGCATTGGATCGCTCGCAGAGCAATTGGCCAGATCTGGAACTCGGACACGGAGAAACCGGTTTGCTCCAGAAGATGGATGCCAATGTTAATCCATTCGATTCCCTAGAGTTGCGTGCAACCTTCTATGTAGATGAGCAATCCCTGGGGGTATGCGGAGTAGAAGGCAGTGAATGTGCTCTTATGATTCGTATCTCTTACACCGACATCAACGGTACAGAGCAGCGGTTCTTTCACGGGTTCTACGCCCGCCACGACAACGACCAAGGTTATCCTCTCCTCTGCAACTCCTGCCGCCAGGAACATGAGCGGATCGCTTTGAAGAGCTGGTACACCTATTCCGAGAATCTGAGAACCCTACTACCCGCCGATCAGCAGCCTTTCCGCATCAACGAAGTGTATTTCTACGCATCAGGGCATGCCTATAAAGTCTATGTATCTGAGATCAACCTTCTAGGGATACAGTCCACTCCCCCACCAGATGAAGCAGCCATGAAATGACAAAAGCTTCGAGCATCTAACAACCGTTTCAGGTTGCATATGCGCGCAAGGCAACCCGAAGATCATCAGGCGAAACTGCCGACACAGGCTGAACGCTCACCCCCGGGTACCAAAGAGCAAACCACGCCTCAATGGGCTCCGGCCAGGCCGACGGATTGATGACAATCACCGTGCGTTTGTCCAGATCGCCAATCCCTGCATCGTCCCGATTGAACCCCAGAGTCCATCCCTTATCAGAAAGCACGCCGCTGTCGAAGATGGCGTCCAGCCACTCTCTGCTGGCCCCTGGAGGCATCAGGATATAGATGCGTTCATACTGAGCCCGTGGCTTTCCGCGCACGCTTGGGATACCCTGGGAAACCAACATCTCAGCAGCAATATCACCCTCGATCAAAATAGTCGCTGTGATTGCTTCCATCTCGTCTGAATTCACTGTAGCAGTATATGGACCTTCGACAACAGGATCGAATTCCCATCGCCAAACATGTTCGCGCTCAGTCGAAGAAACACCGCATTGACGTAGGCTAACTCCACCCGCAGGACCACTCACCTGGAGATGAATATCCTGCAGCATGTGTGGGCACTTCACACGAACCACAACGGGCACCCCAACCCGATGCGTGTCACTGGCAAGCAGCAGCACAGCCCCATCACCTTCCATCTCGTCGACCAGCTCGGCTGCTCCCTGAAGAACCTCCAGCGAAGCATCATCCCAATACACATCATTGTGCTTCCTTGGCCATTCCGGAGCGCTCAATAAGAAGACGGTCACACTCGGGTGTTTAGCTGTTGCCTCAACTGTAAACCCAACATCATAATAATCATAAACAGCACGTTCAACCGACCATACAACAGTAGATCCAAACGGCGTTTTGCCGCCCGCAGGATCAATCCCTACCTTCATACGAACATTTCCGGGATCGGTACTGGTACCCAGCGTGTCAGCATCCGTACTCCAGGCATACCCATAGACCTTGAATCGCAAACGCTGGCCCGGCTTGACGGAAACCGTCTGCATGAGCCCGGCGATATGCGTTCCCCAGGGGCTGGAGCAAACTTGAGCTGTTTGCCCGGCACGCACAAAGCGAGGATTCGCTATCCCCAGGCCTGCCCAATAGACAGGCTGCCTGTTCCTCCAGGCTTCATCACCCGCATTTTGTGGGATCCAAAAAGGCAGCCATCCTGCTGCCACCATTACATCCGTTTGGCCTTGCCAAGGCTGATATTCTCCCTCAAAGCTTGGATTTTCAAGTAGATTTGTCATAGTAACCACCCAGGGAATCGCCTGTGGTTCGCAGCGCAAATGGCTCATATTTGTTACTACACTGCGAAACACCTAAGCCGCTGAGTTTCAATAGGCATCCTTCCTGTCAGCCTATTCACACTCAACTGCACTAAAATGATCTTGCGCCGACAATGCTCGCGATAGGTAAGAGACGCCCATCCTCAGAGCGCC
The DNA here is from genome assembly GCA_016927375.1 of Anaerolineae bacterium. Lineage (GTDB taxonomy): Bacteria > Chloroflexota > Anaerolineae > Aggregatilineales > UBA3940 > JAFGMS01. The sequence continues at coordinate 19,678 of JAFGMS010000021.1, read as the reverse complement.
AGACTTCATGCGGATAATTTGCAGAAGCTGATGCTACAGCAGCAAAAGCCGCACCAACCCCGGACTGCGTCCGCAGATGTGAATAGTACTTGAGATATTGGTTCCCCTTAGTTTCTCCATCAACATCTCTGACAGTGTTGCCGCACTCAGTGATCAACAACAACTTATCCGGCCACATTTTGCGATAAGTCTTGTATCCCAATCCGCCAGACTCTGACAGCATCCCTGCCTCATCCTGCCAATGACAGTGACAGCCAATCCAGTCAGCTTGTCTTATCGCATCTTGAGCGCTATCCATGAATATGCGATGATCCAGCCGCATCCCTTCAACTGTGGGCCCTGGCGAAAGGCCAGGCCATCCGAACCTGGCATCCGGGAGTTCTGCCTGCAGCATTCCAACGACCTGCAAAAACCACTCTCCAAACTCATGTCCATCTTGCCAGTTCACGCCATAGCCTTCAGGCATCAGATTGGGCTCGTTATGAATTTCGAAGTAGCGAACACCACACTCATACATACACTTCGCGCCATGAGCAACCGAGTGGACGAAATCTGCTGGTCTCAACACTCGGCTTTGAAAATCGGATGTAAGATACATCATGATGAACATAGATGGCTCTATGACATATGCTTGCTCCACATCGGCCGGCACAGCCGAGGTTGTCAGTGCGAGTGCTTCGATACGAGCCGTTCGAACTACTTCCCAGTCAGGCCCCTCCATCGGGCCGCCCATACGTCCCATAAGACCTACCAGACAGTTTGGATAGTCCCACATGTCTGGTAAAGTCTCTAACGGGTAAGAGCTGGTAACCGGAAGAAGGAACGGCGTGGGGTCGATGATATCATAAGGATAAGGAGTCAGACCGGCAGCGGTTGCACCATCCTTTTTCAGTGTCAGATGGAGATGATGCCCCACCGAATTACCCGTGCTATCTGCCAGACCGATCAGCTCACCCGCATCGACAACCTGGCCCGTGTGCACAAGGGCCTGATTGAGGTGTGCATAGACAGTCCGATAACCGCCCTGATGCAGAATACGAACATGAATCCCATAAGGATGATTCTCACTTCCATCATGAACGAGATACACCTCGCCATCCGCACAGGCATATACATTGCTGTTGGTGGGAGCTCTAAAATCTACTCCCTCATGCCCCGGTAAATTCCAGCGCCGGTAGAGGCCAGGATTCTCACCAAATCCCTGGGTTACAGTCCGATAGTCCGTAGGCCACAAAAGGCAAAAAGCAGAATTGGGTTGCTGTTCAGTCAGAGTCTCACCAAATTGAAGCCCACTTGCAATCCGCTCAGCCATGATCCCCTGAAGATGATCGGGACCGTCGACTCTCAACACATCCAACACCACATCAGGCGACTGGCCTTTTAGCCAATGGATCACATTGCCATATTGAGGATAACCACCCACAGCAACAATTACACTGATCACTTGCTCGGGATTGTGAAATTGGAGAGCATTCTCCGGAGAGGGCGTAACTGAAGCGCCAAAATGCGCCACATACTCGCGCACAGCATCAACCCACGCCCAATAATTCTGACGCGGTAGTAACAGGATATGATAGTTCGAGTTTCGAAGCATTGCGCTCTCTCCGCTGGCCTACAAGATAAGAGTTTACTCGCTTATTCAGCAGTCGGATCTCCCGCTGGTGTCCACGCACAGCGGAAGCCTATCGTATCAGCAGTAGTAGCCGGGCCAACGGCCTGCCGGAAGGTAGTCGTCAACTGTGCCCCAGGATCATCGTAACTGCCACCCCGTGTGATTTTATACTGCCCCTCAGCAGGGCCAACCGGGTTCTCCCTGGGAGACAGCTCGTAAAAATTATCTTGATACCAGTCATTAACCCACTCTGCCACATTGCCTGCCATCTCATACAACCCGTAGGCACTCATCCCCTTTGTGTAGGTACCTACTGCAACAGGATCACCTATCTCGCTGCCGAAATTCAGGTAACTGCTATTCTTCAATTCCGAGTCCCAGGGAAACAGCCGGTGCTTGTTATTGGCCTCGTCCCAACCAGCCGCTTTCTCCCACTGAGCTTCAGTGGGCAGATGGCCTCCCCGCCACTGACAGTAATCATAAGCCTGATACCAGGAAATGTTGATAACCGGATAGTCGTGATAGGGCTCCGTTCCATAGTAACGGTAAATGCTGACCGAATTATCGTCCAGCGGCTCTTTACAAGCACCCTCATCAACACAGGCGATATAGTACAGATTGGTGACCTCTGTTGTATCGATGTAATAAGCATCCAGATAGATTTCATGAGCAGGACGCTCACGCGGGTAGCCGGTATCGCTGCCCATGATAGACGAACCGGCAGGGATCAACATCATGGGAACCCCGCGTAATGTCGTCGTAGTCGGGAAATCAGTTGGGACAAGAGTCGTTGTAGGGAGCTCCGGAGGCGTTGTCACCTGACTATCGGTCACAGCAATCACATCAGAGGTAGGTTCCACCATGTCGGTGGCCGCAGCGGCAGGTAGAGTCTCCGGAATGTCAGCTATTGCGACCTGGTCAGCCGTCGCTGTTTGATCTGCCACTACGTCAGGACCACCAAGACCTCTTCCCAAAAGGCTCACTACCACGATGGCTGCCACTACAAGCACTATTCCAACCCCCCCCACCCCAGCCCACAGCAAGGCCCGATTCGAGAGAAAGGATTTGGAGCGCGCCGGTTTCACAGAAGCCACACCTACACCGGCTGACACCTCGCCCGTAGCCGCATCAGCTCTCGGCGACACTGCCGCCTGCAAGGTCTGGACAGAATGGACTACCGTCTTGGATGACCAGCTCCAGCCACCGGCAGCCTTGACGGCAGCCTCGAGCCCTTGTGCCAGCTCTCCGGCTGTGTGATAGCGATCCTCCGGCTTCTTCTCCATAGCATGATGAAGAACTTCGTCTACTTCGTCGGGAATATCGGGATTATAATCACGCAGTGACGGCACAGGATTCTGAATATGCATCAGTATCTGGGCGATCGGTGTATCGGCAACAAAGGGCACCTGCCCGGTGATCATCTCGAAAACAGTCACGCCCAAGGCATAGATGTCCACAGCCGGGGTCGACGGTCCGGGGTTCGATTGCTCGGGAGCCATATAGGCGGGCGTGCCGACAATGCCGCTACCTGTCAACTGAGAGGTGCCTTCAGTCATCTTAGCGATCCCAAAATCGGTCAGATAGGCATTGCCCTGATCATCCAGCATGACATTGCTGGGCTTGATATCACGATGAATCACACTCCGAGAGTGAGCATAATCCAGTGCACCGGCCACCTGCGAGACAACACCTACGATTTGCCCCCACGAAAGTGGTCCCTCCCGGATGAGCTCTTGGAGTGAGCCTCCCTCAAGAAAGCGCATCACGATATAGGGCATCCCATCATATTCCCCATAATCATAGATGGGCAATATATGGAAATGCTCTAACTTCGCAATGACTTCAGCTTCACGCTGGAAACGCTGCATAAAGGTGTCATCATGCAGCATCGCTCTCGGAAGTACCTTGATCGCAACAGTACGGTTGATGGCCACGTGAGTAGCTTTGTAAACCGTTGCCATCCCTCCCTTGCCCAACATCTCAACGACATGGTACTTGCCAAGAGAAGAACCAATAAGCGCGTCCGTCTCATCCATTCGATACTCTCCAATACTCTCTACAACATCACTTCGGTTATAGCACATCTATACCTAGACTCCAAGTCGACCGGTTGCTCAGTGTCAAGGCCCACTGTATAATCCCCTCCGCCAACTCGAATATCATATGCAGCAAATCAGAGGGAGGTCCAGCTTGCTACCTTTCAACTTGAATGTTGATTTTCAACAGCTTAGCGGGGTCATCGTTACAGTGGTCGCCATTCTGGCGGCGATTCTCACCACTTTGTGGATCTCCATGATCATTTGGGCATACCGCGATATGAGATCCCGTTCCAGAGACACCTTTGCCCAGGCCATGGTTGCATTGCTTGTGGCCGTCCTTAGCGTGCCCGGGCTTCTCGTATACCTGATTCTACGCCCTCAAGAGACCCTGGCCGAACAATATGAGAGGGCACTTGAAGAAGAAGCACTCTTACAAGAAATAGAGAATAAACAGGTCTGTGCCGGCTGTGGCCATCCCACAAAAGATGATTGGCGATTGTGCCCCTACTGCCATACAAAGCTCAAGAAGAACTGTCCAAGCTGCGGCAAGCTCCTGGACTTGCCATGGACCATCTGCCCATATTGCGAGACTCCTCAAGTTGAACAATCCCAACAAAGCCGACGTTCTGCTGCAGCTATGGGTTATTCAAGCACCTATCAGTCAGATTCTGCAGAGGATGATGAAATATAGTCAAAACCGGTGACTGCTTGGCCCAGTCTCAGCACAGGGTGAAATGATGCGCGTTCCAGGAGCAGGACAGCTTTTGCCCTGCTCTTGTCTTCAGGCCCCAGCACATTTCACTCTGTATTCTTGGGCAAAGGATTGAAAAAACATCTCGATGTTTTTGACAAGACATCGAGATGTTTTCGGAAAAAGATCGAGAAGTTTTTGAGAAAAGATCTCGATCTTTTTTCTATCACCTGTAGGTAGGCCTTGCCACTCCGCTTGGGTGACAGAAGAACATGATAGAGGGAGACACAGAATACTGGTGACCCCCTCGTTATTCTTAGCGAATATTGGTAAATGCCCCCAGGCCAGGGTAGACAGCCTGATCGCCCAACTCTTCCTCGATACGCAGCAGCTGATTATACTTAGACACTCGATCACTCCGGGCAGGCGCCCCTGTCTTGATCTGGCCCGCGTTCATTGCGACCGACAGGTCGGCAATTGTGGCATCCTCTGTCTCGCCGCTTCGATGCGAAATGACGGCCGTCCAGCCATGGCGCTGAGCCAGCTCAACAGCGGCAATAGCCTCGGTCAGTGAGCCTATCTGGTTAACCTTTGTCAGCAGAGAGTTGCAGGCCCCCATCTCTAAAGCACGCTGTACCCGTTCCACATTGGTCACCAACAGATCATCGCCAACAATCTGGATGCGGCTTCCAAGCCGCTCAACCATAAGCTGCCAGGCTTCCCAGTCGTCCTCAGCTAACCCGTCCTCGATGGAGATAATGGGGTATTTCTCAACCCAATCGGCATAAAAATCAACCATCTCTGCACCAGTTAGAGAGCGGTCTTCCTTCTTGAGCAAATACTTGCCGTCCTCAAAGATCTCGGTAGCGGCCGGGTCGAGCGCGATCATAACCTGCTCGCCAGGTGCGTATCCCGCCTGCTGTACCGCCTCAAGGATTACCTCGACAGCGGCCTCATTGCTGGGAAGGCTGGGGGCATAGCCACCCTCGTCGCCCACATTGGTGCTGTGCCCTTTGCCCTTGAGCACTTTACCAAGTGTATGGTAGATCTCTGCGCCCCAGCGCAATGCCTCAGCAAAGCTGGCTGCCCCTACAGGCATGATCATGAACTCCTGGAGATCGGTGCTGTCTGCGGCGTGCTTGCCGCCGTTCAGGATATTCATCATAGGAACAGGCAGCACATGAGCATGAACGCCACCAATATAACGATATAGCGGCAGTCCCAGACTCTCAGCCGAAGCCTTGGCGGCTGCCAGCGAAGCGCCGAGAATAGCATTCGCACCGAGCTTCGCCTTGGTTGGCGTGCCATCCATCTCTTCAACTAACAGCTTATCAATACCCATCTGATCAGCAGATTCCCAGCCGATCAGCGCTTCGGCAATTGGGCCGTTGACGTTATCCACCGCCTGGGTGACCCCTTTGCCCCCAAAACGTTTCTTGTCACCATCGCGCAGCTCAAGTGCCTCGTGGGCACCCGTCGATGCGCCTGAGGGCACAATCGCCCGTCCCATTGCGCCATCTTCAAGATGAATCTCTACCTCGACAGTAGGATTACCTCGCGAATCCAACACCTCGCGTCCGCGCACTTCGATGATAGTAGCCATTCGTCTGCCATCCTTTCTAGGATCAGAATACACAAGAGCAAAATCCCCGAGATCATAATATGTGGGCACGGTACAAGCAAGGGTCAAATGTCATTTTCGTAGACATTGCAGTCGATCTCATCCGTGAAGCAGTTATATACCTCAATCAGGTCGTTGACACACCCTTTGCCGACAAGTTAGAATCCCGTCACAAATATGATCGGGTTGGTATAGTATTTCGCCGGGATAGCGAGACTTTAGAGTATGTCAAAAGACAAGTGTGTCATTGTCGCAATGAGTGGAGGTGTAGACAGCTCTGTCAGCGCTGCTCTGCTGGTAGAACAAGGCTATGAAGTCCTCGGCATCATGCTGCGTCTGTGGGCTGAGCCAGGACAGGCAGCCAAGCGCGACAATCGTTGCTGCACCCGAGATCAGATGCTCGATGCGCATTTTGTGGCTCGCAAGCTCAGGATTCCCTTTCAGGTCGTCGATGCACGAGAGGCCTTCAAACAACAGGTCGTAGACAGCTTCATCGAGGGTTACAGTCATGGGATTACGCCTAACCCCTGCCTGACCTGCAACAGATACTTTCGCTTCGACTACCTTTTGGACGAAGCAACGAAGCGAGGCGCAACCTATCTGGCAACCGGACACTATGCATGCATCACCCAGGCAGCCAATGGCACTTTCGAGCTGCGCAAAGGAGCAGATTCCTCTAAGGATCAAAGCTATGTATTGAGCGTCTTGGGACAAGAGCATCTCAGCCGGGTGCTGCTCCCCATCGGACATCTTACCAAATTGGAGGTCAGGCAGCTCGCCCAGCAATATGGGCTACCAGTTGCCGGTAAAGAAGACAGCCAGGATCTATGTTTTGTTGCTGACGGAGACTACCGTCGCTTCTTACACGATCATGCGGCACAGTCATTCGAGCCTGGCCCTATCGTAACAAGATCAAGAGTGATACTTGGCCAGCACACCGGACTGCCAAACTATACGATTGGCCAGCGAAAAGGCGTAGGGATCAGCTATTCAGAGCCACTTTATGTGATTAAGAAGGATACGGCTAGAAACACGCTCGTTGTCGGCACGCAAACAGAACTAGGCAACACCCGCTTCCAGGCCACCAACATGAACTGGGTCAGTGGTCAGGCACCTGCCAGGCAAATCCACGTTGATGTAAAAACCAGATATACCGCCCCCTTTGTAAGAGCCCAGGTGACACCAACAGGCACTGCTGATACGGTCGATATCGTACTCGACGAAGCCCTGCCCGACATCGCACCCGGGCAGGGGGCTGTACTCTATGAGGATGACCGCGTGCTGGGATGCGGGACTATAACTCTGATATCCTGACAGCGGCTCAGCACACTCTACCAGGAACCTATAGGCCTCCCCAGAGCAGCATAACCGCGGCGCTCAGCAGGATGGCCGGCCCATAGGCTATCGGAATATGAGGGTGATAATCTCGAGCGATGATCACACGATAGAGAATGTATAAGAACGCAATCAGCCCACCAAAAAGAATCATCAACACCAGCATCTGAAAGACATCAGGAAAACCGACAATCAAACCGCACAAGGTTGCCAGAGTGACATCCCCAAAACCAAAAGCAACCTCAGTCACGGGCTGCTGGCGCGCTGTGTTGACAATCCACAGGTATACCCCCCCCAGCAGGAAGAAGCCCAAGACAACGATTTGCCCTACCGCATACCCCATCAATGCGACATTCATTCCTATCCGACCACTCAACATAACCTCGATCAAAACAATAACAAAGGCCGGAAACACCACAATGTTGAGCACCAATCGATGCTCGATATCTATCACAGCAATGAGTACGAAAAGGGTCAGGTAAAAGGACAAGATCCAAAACAGAGGTATCATTCCCTCACGCATCCATAGCAAGCAGTAGGCAGCCGCCAGAACAACCTCGACAGCAAGGTGGCGAAATGGCAGCCGGCTTTCGCAATTTTCACAGCGACGTTTGCCAAGACACCATGCCGTGAGTCCCAGGAAGCTCAGTATATGCCGGCGTGCGCCACACTTGAGGCACCTTGGAACAGTTAGCCCTTGCGGCTTTGCAGTGGCTGCATGGCCAGCAGTTTCCTGCTCTTCATCATCATCTAAGCCGCCCAGAAACGGCAGCTGATCGGCCAGCCAGTTGACAATACCACCAAAAACAATCCCCCCAACAATCGTCAACACATATCCAAGTACCATGTTTCGATCCTGTTCTATGGGATAGATATCCTAAGCTGAGATGCATTATAGCACATACCGCCAGGAATGTTGCCTCGCTATAGCGACCATGCTACACTTCCAAGCAAAAGGGTGTGGTATCCTTACCCCCTGGAGGGTTGAGTGAATATGAATAGGTGGAATAAACTCCTGTTACTGTTCGTCATCACAGCATTGCTCATTGTAGGCTGTGGGAGGAATCGAACCACAGGCAGCTCCAATACAGATGATCCCTGGGGTGTGCTTGTGATCAACCCGGGTAAGAAGATAAGTATAGGTGTAGCCCTATCCAGTATTGATGCGGCTGAAGGCCTGGAGATGGCACGCGGCATCGAGCTTGCCATCCAGCAGCATCAGGATGTGGCGGGTTTCTCATTCGAAACCGTCAAGACAGATACTGAATGTTCAGCAAGCGGGGGAGAGGCTGCCGCCACAGAGTTGATCAGTGATACCAAAATCGCTGCCGTGATCGGGCCGGATTGTTCAAGTGCCTGTCAAGGAGCCGTGCCAATCTTTGATGAAGCACACTATACAGCCATCTCACCGGGATGTGGGGCCAGCGACCTGAGTGATTCTGTCTTACACCATGGGGCCTTCCTACGCACTATCCCCCCCGATACCGCCGAAGGATATCTTGCTGCCCAATATGCTTACGAGGTACTGGGAGCAAGACGCGTCGCTGTCATTGATGATGGCAGTCTGGATACCACAGATGTGGCAGCAGCCTTTACCACCCAATTCGCAAGCATGGGTGGCAGGATTGGAACCCATGTAACAATCCTGCCAGAAGAGCCAGATATCCTATCAGCCCTAGAGAGGATTAACGCAGCCGATATTGAGTTGATCTACGCGCCGCTCATGGCAGCAGAAGCAGCGAACTTTGTGATCCGGAAAAGGGATTTTTCAAATCTGGCCTATATTCCCGTACTGGGCGGAAGGCACTATTGGGGTGATTGGTTCATAGAGTCTGCACAAGACAAGGCTGGGGGTGTATATACCATAGGACCGCATTTCACATCTGCGGCCTACAAAGAAGCCACCACTGCCTATAAGAACCGATATGGAGAAGCACCTCCCAGTGCAGTCTACGCCTATGCCTACGACGCTACCAGCATCTTGATTGCAGCCCTTGACAAAGTGGCCTCAGTTGATAGACAGGGGAATCTACTTATTGGTCGTCGAGTGCTTCAGGAGGCAATTTATGATATTGCAGGGTACCCAGGCCTAACCGGCGAGTTGACATGTACTACCTGGGGAAACTGTGGTGCAGCAAGCCTGGCGGTCAGCCAGGTGCAGATGTCCAAATGGGTGGTTGTGTATATCCCATAACGACTCGACCTCTATATCGAATTTCTGGCCACCGGCCAGACAGCAAGTGAGGGCCAGTATCGGTTTCCTGCTTCCTTACCCCAATCTCGGCGATTCCAAGATAAAACACTCACTTGCTTGCTTGCTGAGACATCCTGGCGCGAGGTCCCACCATCCGCTCAGTGCCGGCAATCAAACGTCGATAATTTGGTATCAAAGAGATCGCCACAAGAATGAGAGTCGCAGTCGCATAGCCAACATATGTCAGGGGCTGGTGCGCAAATATCGCTCGCAGAACGAAGATCACGAGAATCGCAAGCGATATCAGGGTTGATGTAACTGACGCATATCCTGTCACAACCAAGCCAAGCGGGACAAGCGGCACCAACACCACTCCGGAGATAGGCCACAGTGCGACAGCTGCCCCGATATTCGGGCCAGTGCCTGCTCCACCCCTGAAACCAAGATAGATGGACCAGTTGTGCCCCACAACAGCCATAACAGCACAAAGCGCTTCCATAACACTATCATCGGGTACAAGAAGACGAGCTATAGTCACTGCCAGCAGCCCTTTAACGGCATCTCCTACACCAGTCAGTACACCGGCAGCAGGCCCGGCAGCACGCATGGCATTGGTGCCTCCGGTACGCCCACTGCCAAACGTGCGAATATCCTTCCGGCTGATGAACCAGACTACAACCAGACCTACCGGGGTTGCCCCCAGCAAATAAGCACCTATCACAGCAATAACGTAATTGAGCACTACGATCCCCCTCTTATCACCTAGATTTTGTGATTCAACGACTATTGATACCTCAGATACCCGCCCCCCGTCAACATAAAAGGCTCGAAAACAGCAATTTCACCAAACTTCCCGGAAATGCCCTCCATGTTAAGCACCCTTGGATAGTACAATCGGCTACATCCACAGGCGACAACTCCCCACAGGCATCTGGCAGATGAGAATGATAGATTGCTACGATCTCCTTACCATTCTCATTTAGGATGCGTATGGCATTCCACTAAACTTGTGGCTCCATCAAAAACGTGATGGTGGGATCAGATGTAACATTCGGCACCGGAAGCACCTCTGTGACTGTTCCCCCTACCCCACCCGGGAAACCGCACACTTCCAGAGGCATACCGGAACACACAAGCTCGACGACTAGAGCAAAATGATAAGATGACAGCCTCGATTCTTTCTTCGCCATATTTAATCCTGATTGGCAAGACGTCTGGCCAGGACGCTTATTGGGATCAAAAGGAGCAGCCCGATACAGGCTGCTCCAATAACCTTACGCGCAAGGTGATCCTCTACCCCCTGGCAGAATAACCAGGCCCATCCTGAAAGAAACTGGCATTGTATGGAACATCCTGCGTCAGATCAACAACCTCACCTCCCTGCGCAGTCACACGCTTCTTTGTCTCATGATCGACCCTGGCCTGGCCAGCCTGCATAGTGTAGCTAGAGGGTACTTCGTTGTCGACGAAGATAGCATCATAGGGACATTCAGGAACACAGGCACCGCAGTCGATGCACGTATCAGGATCGATATAGAACCAGGGCCATTCCGACTCCGGCTGTCCACCCACAATGCAATCAACAGGGCAGACCTCCACACAGGCACCATCGCGAAGACACAGACTCGTAATTACGTGAGGCATTGTAAAACCCTCCCAAAAAGGTTAGCGGGGACCTCTACTTTGCAGCAGCCTCGAAGCGGGATGCTACATCATCCCAATTGACGACATTCCACCAGGCATCAACGAAGTCAGCGCGTCGATTTTGGTACTTCAAATAGTAGGCATGCTCCCACACATCGAGTGCTAAAAGCGGCACCATACCCTCCGAGAGCGGGGTATCCTGATTGGCTGTGCTGCGCACTACCAGCTTTCCTACGCTGTCAAGACATAGCCAGGCCCAGCCACTCCCGAAATGCCCCTTCGCAGCCTTCGAGAACTCCTCTTTGAAGTTGTTGAACGATCCGAACGCGGTATCGACGGCCTCGCTAAGCTTGCCCTTGGGCTCGCCCGGACCACCTGGCCCCATGTTTTTCCAGAAAATCATATGATTGAGATGCCCACCACCGTGATTCCTCACCGCGGTACGCACTGCATCAGGAACGCTAGCCAGATCCTTTAGCAGGTCTTCCACACTCTTGGCCTGCAAATCAGGGTGGCTTTCCAAAGCAACATTCAGGTTATTGACATACCCCTGATGGTGCTTATCATGATGAATACGCATAGTCTGCTCATCAATGTGTGGTTCCAGCGCATCATAAGCATAAGGTAGGGGTGGTAATTCATGTTTTCCCATCTCGAAATCCCTCCTGGTGACTATTGAGCTATGATAAAGTCTGGCAGGCAACTTTGACCGCCAGTCCCGGCGGTGCTAAGATGGTTTTCACATTGTGACGGGGTAAAGTGATTGTAGCTATGCCGACAGACCAAGTCAAATGATCTCTCACTTCATGACTAAGTGACTAAAAAGACAGGATCCGGTGAACCAACATATCAAACTTAGCCTGATCTTGACCAGTGGAGTACTGGCAATGTCCTCCGCCTCCATTCTCGTTCGTTGGGCCCAAAATGAAGGAGTCCCGTCGTTGGTCATCGCAGCGTATCGACTTGCAACAGCCACAGGCATTTTAAGCTTTTCCATGATCCAGCAGCGTGGTTGGCGAGAGTATGCTAAACTGGATAGGCAGACTATTGTCCTGATCCTGATGAGTGGTGTGCTGCTGGGACTTCACTTTGCAGCCTGGATCACGTCTTTGACCTATACATCAGTCATGAATTCAGTCGTCCTGGTAACAACAACGCCCCTGTGGATCGGTCTAGCCTCACCACTTTTCCTGGGCGAGCGTATTCCCAGACTGATGTGGCTCAGCCTCGTCGTTGCCATGATCGGGGCAAGCATCATAGGACTATCAGGTTTGAAAAGCACACAGATACAGACTCTCGAAGGTAACGGTCTGGCACTGTTGGGGGCTATGTTCGGATCTGGATACCTTATCGTTGGCCGGAGACTGCGTACCAGTGTACGGCTGATTTCATACTTGTGGCTGGTCTATGGCACAGCAGCCTTGTTGTTGCTAGTGTGGGTAGTAGTTAACCGTCTGCCACTGGCAGGTTACTCGTTAGCAGCCACAATCTGTATGCTCACCCTTGGAATAGTGCCACAACTCATCGGGCATGGCTCCGCCAACTACGCAGTTCGCTACCTTTCAGCAACACTTGTGAGCATCACTATTCTGGGCGAGCCAATTGGCTCAACAATACTCGCTGCTCTATTGCTGGAAGAGTTACCCGGTTCTCCTCTTCAGATTCTGGGAGGAGCATTCACCTTAGCAGGAATCGCGTCAGCATCATTAGCTGAACAACAAGTAAACAGACAATGACCCAGGCTTCTGGAAAAATCTACATCACATAATCTCAACAAGAGGTCAAAAAACATGGTAAAGATCACCTGTTTCAAGTGTCACTGGAGTTGGTCGCTGGGGTCGAAAGATGTCAAGGCCGCCCTCGATTCGCTAGCCCCTGACGAAAACTACTACGCCATTGAATGTCCAAAGTGCAGGCGTATCAACAAGGTCACTCGCAAACAACTCAAACAAGCGCTTCCACGCGCTGCAACAGAACCGGCTGAGCCTGAGTCGAAAACAGAATCTACACCCCCAGACCAAGAGGCATAAAATACTGGCCGATGGGAAAATCGAGTCTCAGGCTCCATGTTATTTCACATACACTGTGGCACAGAGAGGGATTACGCACGTTCCAGGAGTTGCGTCTGGGCCTGGTGCAGTTTCTGGACTGCGTCCTATCCGCTCTTGCTACTCAGAACGCGTTCGATAGTTTCGTCTTAGACGGCCAGAGCATTCTCGTCGAAGATTATCTGGAAGTCCGGCCTGAATACCGGGATATGATTGCCGAACTCATCCAGGGGGGACGGCTCCACATCGGTCCCTGGTATATTCTGCCCAACGAGTTTCTGAGCAGTCCAGAGGCTCTCATACGCAACCTTCTCTTGGGCTCAGAAACAACCAGACATCTGGGTGGGCAGATTGACATTGGACACGTGTCGAACATAACGGCCCACATCGGGCAAATGCCCCAGATCCTGGCCGGCTTTGGTCTGGAGATCGCATCTGTCATTGATGATACTCAGTCGGATACCCCTCTTAAGCAGTGGTGGTTTGCCCCGAACGGCAACAAGGTTCTGCTGGTATGCCTACTTGAAGAATCTGATCTGCTATCGCTGTCTGGAGACAGCAAAGCATTCTCAAAAATCCTCACGAGAGCCAAGAACCGGCTCAAAAAGCGCAATGCGGCACAGGTATTGGCTATATTATCCGACAGCAGATATCAAGAAGCTCCGGAGCATATAGCCGAGCTGATAGTCAGCATCCAAGGACAGATACGTGGCGCCGAGGTCGTTCATGGCGATTTACCTGGCTACCTGGCAGCAATCTCGAAGCTCTCAAACGATCTCCCGGTCATCGAGGGTGAGATACTCCCGGCGTCGTTTTCTGCAGGCACATTCAGCACGCGGATATGGATCAAACAACACAATCATGCTATCGAAAACCTCCTGGAGCACTGGGCTGAGCCTTTCAGTGCCTGGGCCAGCCTGATTGGCCACGCAGATACAATGCAGGATAACAGATGGCTCCAGAAGCCCAACGAGCTGGTCACACACGCCTGGCGGCTTCTCCTCCCCAACCATGCCTATCTATCCATCTCGGGTCATGCTATCGATCAGGTTCACCGCGAGATGCAGGTTCGCTTTGAGCAAGCCGAACAGGTTGGAGCGGAGATCGCCGGACAGAACTTGCAGTATCTGACAAGCCAAATCGACACCAGCAGTATTCCGGTAGAAGACAGCGAACACCTTGTCATTGTCTTTAACGGAACCGGACAATCCCATACCGGTATTGCCACGTTTGAAATCCCTACCAGCCTGGCAGATGGGCGTTTCCAGATTGTCGACAGCACAGGAACCCCTCAGCCCACCGAGTACATTGACTGCGCCGAGGAAATCCAGACCTCGCAATTCCATCATGCCAGATTCCTCGTCCGGGATGTCCCGGCATACGGTTTTCGAACTTACAGTCTTCAACCAGCTGCCGGGTCTCCCGAAGAAATGCGGATTGACGATATACCAGCCATCAAGAATGAGTACCTGAGTGTCTCAGTAGAACCCTCAGACGGGACGTTTACCATCTTTGATAAGCTGACAGGTAGGACATTCTCCGGACTAAACCGCTACGTCGATGGGGGAGATTGTGGTGACGCAGCTGCCTATTGCCCGCCACGGAGAGACACGCTGATCGATATTGCCACCAATACGCCTATTTACGTTGAGCGGCGCATCAGCAATACGCAGCAGGAGATGAGCTACCTTCAGATATACCGGCTGCCGCAGATGCTCACCCCGCAGCGCGATGCCCGGCTGCCTTTAGCAGCCCAGTTTGTTCCTATCCCGATAACAACTACTCTGAGGGTAGTCCCTGGCGTGCCTCGCTTAGATGTGGAAGTTCATATTTCCAACAACGCTCTGGATCATCGCCTTAGAGTGCACTTCCCAACCGGTATCAGAACTTCAGAGGTACTGTTTGATGGGCACTATGAGATCGTGAGCCGTCCTGTCCCTGGCGACTACCCACAACGTGCTTTTGTAACCGTTTTGGGCACAGACACGGGGCTCACTATCGCCAACCAGGGGCTGGCTGAAGCCGCCGCCTTGATAACGGATGAAGGTGTGGAGATTGCGCTGACGCTGCTGCGCAGCGTAGGCTGGCTGCAACTCGACAACTCACCTGCCACCCAGACCCCCGATGCTCAATGCCGAGGCAACTATCATTTCAGCTACAGCCTCATCCCCCATGGGCAGGACGCCCTGCCCGCCTGGCAGCAGGCCTGGGCCTTTCAGACACCTCTGAGAGCGCTGCTCACAACCAGACATCCCGGTGTTCTGCCGCCGGAACACAGCCTGGTGACGGTGGACAACCCTGCTTTTGTATTGACAACGGTCAAAGTTGCGTTGACAGGAGAAGGGTTGGTGGTAAGAGGGTACAGCATCAGCAACAAAGTCGAGAAGGTCTCACTGAATCTGGGCATCCAGGCCACCCAGGCACATCGCACACGGCTTGATGAAACGCCAATCGGAAAGAGGATCAAACCGGATGCGCATGGGCAGTTTCGCCTTCAGGTAAAGCCGGCCGAGATTGTGACGCTCTATTTCACAACTGCCTGATGCAACGTGATATCCAGGCAGCAGGCTCTATCCTCCAATAGCCGCCAATTGAAAACTTGAGCAATCGACATCACCCCCACTCAGGTCCAGCCGTGTCACGGCAAGGTCCAGCTGCGTCACGACAAGGTCCAGCTGCATCACGAGGAGGTCCAGCTTTAGCGCATCTTACCCCCCTACTCCAAGATAGCTCCCATCTCCCGGCCAGATTTCGAACTCAAGAGGCTCAAGCGGATCATCGGCAGGCATATACGGATTGAAGTACTGCTCACGTAGACGATCCAGCGTGCCATCCAGCTTCATGTTTTGTAGAGTGAAGTCCACCAACGCTTGCAACTCGGTATCATAGGAAGGCATAGCCATTGCATAGTCGGTGGGTCGATAGCGCTCCCCGATCACCTCGATACGATCATCCGTCTGTATCATGAGCATCATGCTGAATTCATCACCGACTACCGCATAGACACTGCCGGCAGTCAGAGCCTTGAATGCCTCCTCAACTGAAGCAGCCTGTGTCACCCGGGGAAAATCGTTATTATCTCTGATCAGATCCTCGCTCAGCGCCAGCGGCTCGACGACGACCGACTCTTTGGCCTCCAGATCGTAAATGCCCAATACCGTTACATTCTGCATGTGGATCAGCCGCAGGCTCCGCTGGTAATAAGCCTGGCTCAAGGCAACCTGGCCGATCAGGGAAAGATCGGGCTGCACACCTACCACCAGATCGGCCTGACCACTCTCTACCAGATCGATGCCCGCCCGACCTGCACTTTGAGGAAGCTCACTGACAGGTGCATTCCAACGGCGAGCCATCTCGTTGATGATGGCACGGTTGTACCCATCGACAATCGGTTGAGCATCGAAGCGCCCCGGTTGGGCTTCCAGTGCCAGACCGGCCACTCTCAAAGGCTCGCCTCGTCTGATACGCTCAACCACAGACTCTGTGGCCGGCAAGTCGGTCGGGAAGGTCTCGAAAGTATAAGCCGGCTCGCCAGGATAAACCGGGAATAGATCGGCCGAATAACCATAAAAGCTGGAAGAGAAAATAGTACCGATATCACCCCCTCCGGCGATTGCCAAAAGGGTCAAATTGATCAGATCGCGCAGGGGGGTATCGCCGCGTCTCACAGCAAAGGCATAGGGCTCGACAACGACAAACTCATCAAGTATCTCAACATTGGAAAGGGAGGTTGCAGCCAACATCAGATCTTCCCGACGTCCCGTAATAGCACTGACTTCACCATTCTTGAACGCCGAGACAGCATCATTGACCGTATCTGAAATCCGGACCGAGGGGACTATGCCAATCTGGGCCGCATAATCCATCAGCACACTTTGCGCTTCAGGACCAACAGCAGCCACAGCACCACCGCCGATACCTGCAATACTTTCGATATCACTACCAGCAGAGATCAAAACAACATAGCCGCTTCGAAAGATCGTATTGGAGAACTCGACAAACTGCTCCAACTCCCACCGGTGCGGCATGGCGGCTGCCAGCATATCTACTTCGCCGCTGTACAGCATCGGCAGCCGAGTCTGCCGGGTGACCTGCACAAAGGTCACCTCGACGCCCCACTCCTCAGCGATGCGGCGTACCAGCGCCACCTCATAGCCATGAACCTCACCATTATCAGCCAGAAAGCAGAAGGGAGAATAGTTATAAAGTATCCCAACCCGAAGCTCGCCCGCTTGCCGGATGTCCTCCAGGGCTGAAGCAGCGACCGGCTGCGGAAGGGGCGTCTCGTCAGGGTTTCCATGCACGACCGGCACGCTGGTCACACTGCGCGTCGGAACGATGGTTGGCGTCGGTGTGCCCTGCGGTTCTCTCGTACATGCCACCTGCAAGCCCGCCAGTATGGTGACCACCATGCATGAAATAAGCGAAGTGCGTCTCAACATACGATCATCCTGATAGGGTCCGGTAGAGCCCTTGCTCGTGGATATACGTTTCAACATCGGCTGGGAGTAAATAACGAATCGTTTGCCTGTTTGCCACCCTGGCCCGAATATCGGAGGCTGAGATATCGATCAGAGGGGCATCCTCGACGATGACGCGATCGCTTAGCCCCGGAATCTGTGAGGCCATTTTCGTCATATCACACACAACACCAGGTCTCTCCATAACAACCAGCCTGGCCTGCTGAACCAACCGGGCAGGTTCATGCCAGTCCGGCAGCTTACATAGAGAGTCGCCCCCCAGCAGAAAGAACAGCTCACTGTCAGGATATTGAGCACTGAGCAGGAACAACATATCGACGGTGTAATGCGGGCCAGGGCGCTCGACATCCACCCGCGAAAGCTCAAAGGCCAGGTTATCGGCCAGCACCATCTCCACCATGTGCAAACGATGCTCAACGGGGGACACAATCTCGTGCTGCTTATGTGGTGGATCGGCCGCCACAACCCACAAAACACGATCCAATTCAAGCTGCTCACGCGCATACTCGCCCATGATCAGATGTGCATAGTGCGGCGGATCGAAGGTACCGCCCAGAACCCCCAGGCGCATCAGTCGACCCATTCCAATTCATACGCACCGATCAAGACGGTATCTCCCTCAGAAACGCCCGCCTCGCGCAGGGCATCGGCAATCCCCAATGCCGTTAGGATGCGATGAAACCGCGCTATTGCTTCATCGTACTCCCAATAAGTCATCGCCGCAGCCCGCTCAATACGCTTGCCAACAACACGAAAGGCCTCATTCTCCCGCACAATTTGAAAGGTCTCCTCGTCTTCATCCAGCCTGAAGACAGGAACCTCGGTAACCGGAGCAGGAGCAGGTAATATATCCAGTGTATTGAGTACTAGATACATCAACTCATCAACCCCTTGATGGGTTGCGGCTGAGATAGCAACGACAGGATAATCTTTCTGCGGGAGCCTGGCGGCTAGTGTCTGCCAGTGCTCCTGAGCCTGGGGAAGATCCATCTTGCTGAGCACGACGATCTGGGCTCTGGATTGCAAATCCGGATCAAATAGAGCCAGCTCGCTGTTTATCTGGACGAAATCACCAACGGGATCCTCGCCACCCCCATCGAGCAGGTGGATTAAGAGGCGTGTTCGTTGAACATGCCGGAGGAAGCTGTGTCCCAGCCCAACACCGGCATGGGCACCTTCTACCAGACCGGGGATGTCTGCCAGGATGGTTTCCCGGTCGTCAACAACAGCCACTCCCAGGTTAGGTGTCAGAGTAGTAAATGGATAGTCAGCGATCTTCGGCTTGGCTGCACTGACAACTGAAAGAAGGGTAGATTTCCCGGCATTGGGAACGCCGATGATTCCGACATCAGCGATCAGCTTCAGTTCCAGCTTGAGCCAGCGCTCCTCTCCCGGCTCGCCTTTTTCTGCAACGCGAGGAGCCTGATTGGTAGAGGATTTAAAGCGAGCATTGCCGCGCCCACCTCGCCCGCCATAGGCAACTACAACACGCTGGTCGGGCTGGGTCAAATCGGCCAGCGGCAAGTCGCTTTCTGCATCTCTGACGATAGTGCCAGGCGGAACTTCAATGACCAGATCGTCTGCCGAGGCCCCGGTCCGGTTGAAGTTGCCGCCGTTCTTTCCACGGTCAGCTTTGAAATGCTTCTTGCGCTCAAAGTAGGACAGTGTATGCAACCGCGGATTGGCAACAACCACCACAGCGCCGCCTTTGCCGCCATCCCCACCGGCAGGGCCGCCGAGAGGAACATATTTCTCGCGCCGAAAAGCGACGATACCAGCGCCGCCATCACCACCCTTAACATAGATCTTAGCTTCGTCCAGAAACATAGCTCGCCAAGCATACCGCGCCGCCCCGGAAAGAGCAAAGGAAAACCAGTTTTTCCTGGGAAGTAAACCCCGTTATGGCTACTGCAGGATATAAGTTGTAAGGACACTGTTCGATTGTAGTTGCAACACACCTGGTTGGCGAAAACGGCCCATGGGAACAAGAGCCGTTGTCATGGGTATGCCGGT
>JAFGMS010000266.1 GCA_016927375.1 Anaerolineae bacterium | reverse complement strand
CCTACACAATGAACATGAAGACATCTTGCGTCTTCCTAACTTGCCACAAATATCTCGTCCTTTATCACAACCCAATGAACCATCCCAGAAAAGGTCAACAGGTGACTGGGTGAAATAGGTAAGAGATCATGTCTGTTCAACTGCTGATGAGCCGTTTTGTGATACCATGCTTGGCCAGACTCAATTACTGTCGTCATTTTGCTTTATTACCCATCCCTTGCTCTGTATACAAGCCGAACTACCCGTTATGCTTTTTGCTGAATGTCGATCACTGACAGCTGAGTGGTTACAGCTGTTGGGCAAGAAGGGTATCTTAATTCTGGGGCTATTGGCGCCCAACTGTATTAGAAACTGTGAACCGTAAACTGTGAACTGAAAACTATCTTCAAGGAGACAAGCAAATGCCCACACCTTATGATGGAAAAGTCAGCCTGTGGCATGTTTCAGGTGGATGGGTGGGTGAGCCAACCATCGAGGAGTTGTGCCAGAATATCAAAAGCCAGTGCCCTGTAGCAGATGCAATCTTTGTCAAGACCAGCAACGGCAAATATTGGCAGGGAGAGAACGATACCAAGGCCGCAATGGAGATCAACGGGCCGGATGATATCACCAAGTGGGTCGATACGCTCAACGAGGCCGGCCTGGAGTTTCATGCCTGGGCGGTTGTCAAGGGAACAGATATTGCTGCCGAGACCTCTCTTATCGTCGATGCTTGCAAGGTCCCGGGGGTCAAATCCATGATCCTGGATGTCGAGCCCCACGATGGTTTCTGGGAGGGAACCGAAGCACAGGCCAGACAGCTGATGACAGGCATACGCAATGCAGTGGGCACCGGCTTCCACATCGGCATGAGCGTCGACCCGCGCCGCAATTACTACAGCCCCATCTTTCCTGATTCCTGGCGTCCTTATATCAACAGCGTCCACCCGCAGGTTTATTGGGAGCTGATGGGCCGCACCCCTCGGGACGTGATCGATGAGACATACGTGGTGTGGGGAAACTATGGGTTGCCGATTATCCCGGTCCTCCAGGGGTGGGCCAACGCCGACAGTATTCGTACTGCTCAAGACATAGCCCGTAGTGTGCGTGGGGCTGCCGGCCTCTCCTACTTCCGTCTGGGAGTGATCAGCCCATTGCAGTTCCAGGCCATCAACGAGGAGATCGTTGATGAGGAGGTTGGCCCCGACTACGTCAAGCGCTACTATGGCTGGGAAAAGATCATCGGCCCAGGCGAGGCCGGTTACGCAGATGGCTCACATACCAGCCAGCCTGTCTCTTTGGTGACCAATTCGTTCACCAGTGCGCGCGGGCAGCTCATCAAGTATAAGAAAACCCAGCAAACGCAAGACACAATGTGGGCACAGTGGTCACCGCAGCTTCCCAATCCCGGCCTGTACGAGATCTCGGTGTATGTGCCAGGGCGCCATGCGACCACAACGCAAGCTCGCTACCATATTCATGGCGTTGGTGGCGTTGCCTCAGAACTGTTGGTCAGGCTGAACCAGAATATCTACTATAATGTGTGGGTTCCTCTGCTGGTTTACGAGTTCACCGGCAAGCCGGGCAGCGGCCAGGTTAACCTGACCGATCTTACCACCGAAACCAACAAAGAGATCGCCTTTACGGCCATTCGTTGGCGAGAAGTCATCGAGCAAGAACAGCTTCCTACCGATCCGGGGTCCGGCTTCGATCCTCCTGTTGGAACGGCCGATGAGCGCATGAGCAGCGATGTATGGCCAGGCAGATGGTACGACGCGACCGGCTTCGCAAGCTATTACACCACGGTGGGGCCGGCTTACCACACCGGCGCCGACCTCAATCTGGCGGGTGATGCTGATCGCAATACGCCGGTCTATTCGCCCGCACGGGGCACGGTCACTTTCTCAGGACGGGGTTCCGGGACGTGGGGGCAGATCGTCGTCATCCGCCACGACCCGTTGCCGGACGGGACGGTAGTCTGGAGCCGGATGGCCCATGTGACGAATCGCCTGGTCAGCGAAGGCGATCGAGTGGACCGCGGCCAGCAAATCAGCCGCATCGGAAATGCAGAGGGCCTGCTGCCCTATCATCTGCACTTCGACATTGTCAAGACCAGCGTTGTCGAATCGAACTCGACGCACTGGCCCGGTCGCAACCTGGATGCTGTGCTCAGGAACTACGTCGATCCACGGCAGTTTATTCTCGATCACCGCCCGCCGGGGAGAGCATAGCGCCCTGAATAGAGGAGTACACCCACCCAATATGGTGGGTGTTTTTATGCCAGGGGAGCGATGTCTTGTGGTTGCCCAGACACTGTAGTTGAATACTCTGATCAGGCGCAGTATATTGACGGTCAGGAGGAAGCTGGAAGATGGATTTCAATACGGCAACAAGTCACCTGCAAAAGAACGCCGAGATTATCCGTATGCTCGTCCAGGACATTGAGGATGAACAGGCCCGCTGGAAGCCTACACCCGATACATGGTCCATTCTCGAAGTCATCAATCACTTATATGATGAGGAGCGCGAGGACTTCCGCGAGCATCTGGATCTCATCTTGCATCGGCCGGGCCAGCCCTGGTCCCGGATTGCCCCGGGAGGATGGGTTACCGAGCGTCAATACAACACCCGCGATCTGGCAAAATCGCTTGCCTGTTACCTTGAGGAGCGAGAGAAATCGTTGAAGTGGCTGGCAGATCTCAAGGGTGCGGATTGGAGCGCAGATTACGAAACGCCGTGGGGCAAGCTCAGGGCCGGAGACATGCTTGCCTCATGGGTAGCACATGACATCCTGCATATGAGGCAGTTAGTGGAGCTGAAATGGGCCGGCACGCTGAAGGATATGGCGCCATATGAGGTCGAATACGCAGGCGAATGGTAAGGCGGGTTTGTCGGCGATGTGTAGAGCTTCCTGAAGCTCCCCTAGTCAATTGCTGTTGTTGAAAATCGCCTGTTCCCAAAATTAGCGAAACTCCTGTTATACAGCACCACCATGCTCTCCGTTGGGCAAAAGTATGCTGGCCGGTGGTTCATTATTATAGACAACCTTCCACAATTCCGGTTATAATGCAGCGTGCCCACCATTCCTGGTAGGGTTTATTTCTGTCAAGAATAGTATTGGTCGCAATGAGTCAACCTCCTCATCCGAAAGCCGGCCTCCCGCAAACCGCTGCGGGGTCAAAATCTAAAGCATCTTTTTCTCTGATGCAGCTTTTTTCATCAACCATGATGCTGGGCGGGATCATCGCTTGTGTATTGGCGGCGGCTCTGGGTGTTGCTGCTGCCGGCGGTGCAATCGCCGGGCAGAACGAGCTTAATGCCCGCGCGACACAGACCACCACGGCTGAGATCGGCGTACAGTTCGCCCAGGGGATGCAAGACATCGAGCAGGGCAATTACGCGCTGGCTGCCGAGCGATTTCGATGGGTGTTGCGAGTCGCACCGGATTATCCTGGTGCTGCTGAAGGATTGGTCCAAGCAGAAAACGCGCTTAACCAGCCGTCTACCCCCATGGCGACGCTTGCGGCAAGCAGCAGCCAAAATCCGGACGAGCTGTTTGCTGAGGCACAGGAATACTATGACGCAGGGGAGTGGGCTAATGCCATCCGGCGCTTCCAGGATCTGTTGGTGGTTGTACCAACGTATCGCGAAGACGAAGTTAAGGAGATGCTCTACCGCGCACTGGTGACGCTTGGTTTGCAGTATGTGCGGGGGGAGCGGCTTCAGGAAGGCCTGGCCTACCTGGATCAGGCCAGCGAAATCCGCCCGCTTGACGATCAGGCCGAGGGGGAGCGTCATTGGGCTAAATTGTACCTCACGGGCCGCACTTATTCTGATCTCAACTGGGCTATCGCCATAGAAAACTTCCGTGCCATCTATGATGTAGTACCCAGCTACCGCGATGTCAAAGACCAGCTGTGGAAGGCCTATGTCAGTTACGGCGATTTCTTGGCGGCGTTGGGTGGGCATTGCGATGCAGCTGATCAATATGATGAAGCTCTGGCCATCCGCGGGAGTGACGAGGTTCGTGCCAAGTACGATATGGCCGCTGAAGAATGCGCAAACCCAACAGCTACACCTTCACCAACTCCTATGGATGGTGTCACCTCTGGTACACCTGGCGATGGTGTTTGGACACTCACTCCTCCCCCTTAACAAATTGTCGTGAGCGGCGTTTCCTCAATTTCATATCATTGTTTCTTGTAATACTCCTCTCACTTAGGTGTATTTATAGATAGACACGCAGGCGACAAGTTTTGGGTAGTTTTATAGATACCTCACGTTTGTTTTTACCCGATCTATCCTACTTATGTCTTTACCATTACTTTACTCACTCTCGTTGCAGTATTCTTTGTGTCTTGTGAGGAATGGTTTGCAAGGAGAAACAAGTACATGAAACACATCACATGGTATGTTGTCGTAGGTATGACGATATTGCTGCTTAGCGGCTGTACGTATCAAATGATGGTTGATATGACACCGGTTGTCGATTTTCAATATCCAACAGATGCAGTTAATCTGAATGAGACAGCCGCGCCGACAGGCTTTGCAACTCCCACTGCGGCTTTTGGCGGTCTGGTCGGCATGGGTGGTTATCCATTCATCACCCTTGAGGATGTCGGTGATATCCCAGCCGGCTCGCGTGTTAGGGCTTGGGGAACATCCTTCGACGGCATCAATACCATCTATTATGTTGTCGCCCAAGATGAAGAGACCTTTGCTGAAGCTTGTGAATATCAGCTGTCATTGGCTCCGGATGTAACACCGGGCCCGACACCGATTGCCCTGTTTGACGATTACATCGGTATGGGCTACTTACTGATAACCACCGAGCAAGTCGGGAACATCGCTGCGGGCACACGAGTTCGCATCAGCCATGGAATACCTCAGTACAATGGGTGGCTGTATGCTATCGTGGCGCAAGATGAAGTGAGCACGGCAGAAGCCCGTGAGGATCAATTGGCATTGGCGCCTGATGTCACACCAGGCCCATCACCTACGGTTGACTCAACACATTTTGCTGTAACTCCTACATT
Source organism: Anaerolineae bacterium (assembly GCA_016927375.1). GTDB lineage: Bacteria > Chloroflexota > Anaerolineae > Aggregatilineales > UBA3940 > JAFGMS01. The sequence continues at coordinate 6,087 of JAFGMS010000266.1, read as the reverse complement.
TGCCTATGCTGACTATGTTGGTATAGGCGGCTATCCGTTGCTAACGATTGAAGATGTCGGCGATATCCCGGCGGGTTCACGTGTCCGGACGTATGGAATATACTTCAATGGCGTTCATACAATCTATGAGATCATGGCTCAAGATGAGGTGACAACTGCTGAGGCTCGTGAAGATCAGCTGATGTGGGCGCCCGATGTCACGCCGGGCTCAACACCGATCGATCCGTTTTACGATTACATCGGTAGAGGCTACCTGCTTATCACCACCGAACAAGTCGGCGATATTCCGGCGGGAGCACGGGTGCGAATCACCTATGGAATACCCCAGTACAATGGGTGTTTGTACGGTATCATGGCGGAGGATGAAGTAACGACAGCAGAAGCCCGTGAGTATCAGTTGACGTTGGCACCGGGTGTTACCCCAGGCCCTACGCCAACTGCAATGTTTGATGGTTATACCGGGGAGGGATATCCGCTGATAACAACTGAGCAGGTTGGCGATATTCCGGCGGGGACACGTGTCCGGATTATCTCCTGGTATGTCAACCACGCCGGGTATACATATATTATCGTAGCGGAGGATGGGGTGACCACTGCAGAAGCCCGCGAACATCAATTGGCTCTGGCACCCCCTTCAACATCTGAGGGAGCACCTAACCTTACTCTCACTCTCACACCTACTTCCAAGGTCCAGTAATACTTTCATTTTACTCAGGCTCACCCGTCTGAGGAATTGGAACGAGCTATAGAAAACAGAGAATAGAAAACGACAAAGGGGCACATGTCTATGTGCCCCTTTGTCGTTTTACTGTGAGTTCGCCTTTTTAGGATCTCGTTTTAACGTGAGCCAAACGAGACGTCAGGCTGGAACATGTTGGACGAGAAGACATTGAACCAGACTGTGCCCGGCCTGAGCGGAAGAGGATTGCCGTCGAAGTCTACCAGGCTGATCATCTCTTCGGAGCTGTCTCGCAACCAGCGGCAGTTGTAGCGATTGCCGTCGCGCATCAGTACAGCATCGCCGTTGCCTATCAGGTTGATCCCCACCGATGCGAGCTGGTTCGGCTCGTCCTCGATGAAGTCGGCCAGATAGTGCTCAGCATAGATCAGCACGATGTTATCAAAGGCAAGCTGCTTGTCAGTCAGCATATCGATGTCTGGTGCTTCTTCATCTCGCATGCGCTGGTCTTCGGTAAAACTGTACCAGCGTTGGGTATCATGAAAGTAGCGCCAGTGATGGCGCGGTCCCAGATCGGGATAATCGATGATGAAGTCAGTCGTAGGAATGCCGCTCTCTGGAACCTCGCTGCTGAACGTAAGCGGGTGGAGGACAACAGGAGCCTGGTTCACGCCCCGGAGATCGGCTTCTTTCCATAACTCGTCTGGGACTAAAAATAGTGTGTGGTACCGATTTGTTCCCGGCCTGGGAACGTCAGACAGGCGTACCAGGAAGTTCTTCTCTACGGTTTCCCTGAATGCCCGGTCATACCAGGGGGTTATCGAGAGCCGGTAGCACATCCCGGTGCTGCAACCGGAATAGACCAACAGCCCGTCATACATAGGGACGAGGTGCTCTACATCGATTAGTCGCACGCTGCGCACCGACCCAGCACGTTCCGGCGCGCGGCTGTAATAGATGGCTGTGTAGCGCGTTTGCTCAAAACCCTCCATCTGGTATTCCCAGACGTGATCGGCGAAAGAAAGGCCGCTTTGTGGACGGACCTCCGGCGATTCGTTGCTGATTTTGACGACCAACGGGCGGCGATCCAGCACAGCCGGATCATCGACCATCTGCCCTGTCAACGGATTGTAGCCGGCTGGCATGGGCGTGGCCCCGGACTGGGTCGCACGAGGGGTGAGTGTCGGTGTGCCGGAAGCGGTTGGCGTCAGGGTTATGGTTGGTGTTTCCGACGGCTTCTCCGGGATTGCTGTCTCGCACTCACAGGGCGGACAGTCGGCAACTACAGTCTGTGATGAGCAAGCTGCCAATGTTAATGTAAGCAATAGTAGGATGATAGAAAACCGAAACCTCAAAAGAATGTCTCCCATGAAAATAGAAATGAGTACTGAGCGACGGGTGCCGGGACCAAAGCTGTTTTTATCCTCTATGGCGAGCTTGTGATCACCGGCAGCTCACTTGCAAAGAGTGCTTCGCTCACAACCATAAGTCGTCAGCTGCAAGCCGGTTCAGACTACGGCAGGAACGCAATCGCCGGCTGAGCTATGTTGCTCGATACGGTCTGGAACCATATCGTACCGGGCTTTAGAGCGATGGGATTGCCGCTTGCATCCAGCATCTGGATCATGCCCTCATCACCCTCATTGCGCTGCCAGGTACCTTCGAAACGCATGCCATCGCGCAGCAGTGTGATCTGCGCCGGGAAGCCATTCTGGTACTGATCTAGATTGATGTGCAATGAGTAAAGATTGTTCTTTTCATCTTCCAGGAAGCCTGGATTGACGCCGTCGGTTTCCCAGATGAAAGCATGCAAGATAACCACGTTATCGAAAGCAAGCTGCTGGTTGGTCAGCAAGTCCATCTCTGCTGCCAGCGGGGTATTGAACTGCTGATCTTCCATCCAGCACAGCCAACGGCCGGTCCCTGCATCCCACCGCCATACACGCTTTGGCCCCTTGCCCATGTAATCGATGTTAGCTTCGGTGGTCTGGGTGCCGCCGGGGGGAGGTGTGTGATCGAAGTACAACCCATCGAGGTTGGGCCGATCATTGATGCCCTTCTCAGCCACCAGCTGCCAGATTGCAGGTGGCATGGCAAATAACTTCTGATAGTCATCGATATTGGCGCTTGGGTAATCCAGACGTTTGAAATAAGGTTCTGCATACGAAGCCCCAATCGCTGGAATATAATCTTGGGTAACAACACGTTGAACCCAGGGGGCTGCGCCTACGAGCTCATTGATGCGTGGCGGTGTGCCGGGGGCATGCCGGTTGCTGCTGCCGCCGGAATAGACCAGAATGCCGCCATACATATCCATCAGGTGCTCGACATCGATGAGGCGGGCGCTGCGCACAGAGCCTGCGCGCTCCGGTGTCTGCCCGTAAAAGACTGCTGTATAACGCGTCAACCCCATGCCCTCCATCTGGTATTCCCAAACATGATCGGCAAATGACAGGCCGCTTTGTGGACGCACATCGGGCTTCTCATTGCTTATCTTGATCAGCAAGGGGCGTCTATTGAGCACATTTGGATCGGTGACGGCCAGACCTGTCAGGGGGTTCACATCTGCCGGGAAGCCCGTTGGCCCGTATGGGCCAGCAACGGTCGGCTCAGGTGATGGCGTGGGTTCCGATGGGATAGGTGTTGCCGCTGCTTGGGTGGGAGCGACGATGGATTGTGGTGTCGGTGTTGGCGTGGCCGGCTGGGAACCAAGTCCGCAAGCGAGCCCGGCAGCCAGAACAACCAGCACAGGTAGGATGAGATGTTTTGTATAGTGCATATCGATCACCTAAATAGAAGCCTGGGGTACGTTACACAACGGCGGAATTATACCAACCTGATCTTATTGCTACCAGAACGGTCAGCGACCGGAAGGGGCTGACCTTGGATGCAAGCAAAAGGACAGCCAATTCGATGGCTGTCCTTTTGCACAGTATGCTACTCCGGACCATAGGTGTCAACTTAAGCCCAATGTCATCCTTTTCGCTACGGCTACGTGTCATTCCCGCAAAAGCGGGAATGACACGTAGTTCGCGAGGCTGAAGGCGGATCATCGAGCAATACGAGGCTCTTAAGTTGACACTTATGTACTCCGGACTATACCTGTCTGCTGTCTGAAACACCCAGGTCAGCATGTCCGCCGTTGGCCAGCCTACCGAGAATGGCCTGGCAAAGCGTTCAGCTGATCTCATTGTTGTTGTGGACGAGCACGGAAGAGGAGTTCAGATACAATTGAGCAATTGAAGTTACAAGATAATCGCTGCTGGTGTATCTTGCTTTTATCTGAAGCTTGTCTCTGTATCTCACCCGTGGTCACCTTCTCCAGATTCTCTCTCTACATCCCTCACCAACAGGGGAAGAAAGGACCGATATCGAGAGAGGCTGGGTTGCAGCGGGGGCACATGCGCTCGGAAAGAGCAAGGATGATGAGAACGTTACCTATCTGTGTGAGCAAATCGACGGCTGCGATCAGGGATCGGCATATCGTGTTGGGTGGAAGAACTCCAGATAACGCGCTAAATTTGCTGTCCACGAGGAACGGTTTTGCATAGTATCTGGAGTCCAAATGAAGCACCTGACAAGAAAACGAAAGATGAAATACAGGGAAATAGCCGCCATATTGTTCTTGTTTGGCATTTTGACCGGATGCTCTCTCAGCACGGCAGGCGGAGAGTATCTTATAATAGTCACTGCTACACCCAGACCGGTTACTGTCACACCTGTAGCGGTGCTCACTACCACACCTATCATTGCATCGACAGTTCCCACACCGACGTTAGACCTATCGACTTGTACGGTGCATGGCTGTGATGCCCAGTCACCTGACACGATGGTAAATGTAGAGGCCATACCAACAGGACAACTCGTGTGGCTTCAAGAGTTTCCCCGACAAACCACTTGCGATGATTGCCCGGAGAACCCGTTGTTATCCCCTGCTGAGCTGGCGTCAATAACGGAGGTAGATCCGGCAACATTGTCGCTTCTACAAACGCTTGTTACGTCGAGCCAGGCGTATGAGATCTCTCCTGGTATCGTCTATATTGTCGATCACAACACCCACCATATCGTGATCGACCTGGAAGAGCCGGGATACAGGTTTAGGAATGTTATTTCAGATGGAAACAGAGACAGATTGATCACCCCGTCGTTTTGCATGTCTCGATCCTCACTCGTCATCACAAATGCCGATTATCATGGGCTGAATGGGAGTAACAAAACGGAGGCGGGCCGCGAGGTGTTCTTTCATCCGGGGTGGTCAGCCTTGTTCAAGCTTGACAACCGGTTCGACATCGATGTGCTTGACGAGGAAAGCTACGAGCGCACCGAGATTTCGTGGGGAGGGGGACCGATTTTCATCTGGGATGGCGTGTACCATTTTAACCCCAAATATGAGTGGTTTACCCCAGAGAGCTTGACCTGGTATGAAACATCGCAGCGGTCAGTGCCTAGCGCCGCCCTATCTACAGATCGCAAGTATCTTATGCTGACTGTTTCAACCGGCTTGACCCTCGAGCAACATGCTGAACAACTCATCCACTTTGGAGAAAGATGGGGTATTGAGATCGAGAAAGCGATACGCTTCGACGGCGACTCAAGCGCCTATTTAGCCATGCGGTTAGGAGAAAAGGTGGTACCTGTGCTGCGCTCCACAGAGCCAACAATCGCTAACTGCCTTGCCGTGGAAAAAGAAGATTGACTGCCTCACAAGGGTCTCCTCATTTTACTGAGATCCAGACATAAATGGCGTGTCAGGCAAGAAGCAAAGGCAATACCATAGTAACTGCTCAGCTCTTAGCTGTTGGCTATTAGCTTTTCAAGCTTCGATCTGTGCTTGTAAACTCAGGCTGGATACGCGTCACGTCTCACGTTTTACATATTTACCTTTTACGCATTACCTATAGCTACAGTACTGCGCTAGACGTATGTGTGGGCTCAGCGTAATAGGTGGATTCCCGCGAAAGCGGGAATGACAGCGCCGAGAAGGGGTAAGACACCGAATATGACGCGTTTGTGCACTCTCGCAAGAGGCGCGAGGGGCGGGTGTCATCGAAGCGGCGGCGCAGCCCACAGCGCATCGATGCCCGGATTTGCCGGAAACCGCCCATCTATTCAGGGCGGCTGCCGCGCCACGCGGCTGTTGAAATCGCCCAAAGCATTTTGAAGCGACCACGGACCGCCTTTGTTTCCGGCGCGCGGGCGTAAAGTATGCGTGAATCTAGGAGGATGGAAGGAGGATGGTTAGGGGATGCTTGGACGACGCTTAGACCAGCCCCCCCACCGCGCCGATCCGGGTTGGGTGGGGTCGATACTGAGCAAGGACAGATGGTCTGCCAGCCCCGCCGAGGGTTAGAAACCCCCGGCTACAAATGGGATGTCCACTGAAGTGGACTCTACCTCTCATGCAAGGG
>JAFGMS010000265.1 GCA_016927375.1 Anaerolineae bacterium | reverse complement strand
CCAGATTAAGGCAATCTTCCCAACTGTATAAAGTACTTTGCGTTGCACTTCTCGACTGGATACAGATTTCCGCCGCAAAGTGCTAGTTCATGCCTCATCCCTCGTGCCTCACCTCATCACAACTCCGCCTTGATCACCGAGGCCAGCTGGCGGCTGATGCCCGGGACTGTGGCGATATCTTCCTCCCGTGCGTTGCGTATCCCCTCAACCGAGCCAAATGTTTTGAGTAAAGCTCGTCGTCGGGCCGGGCCAACACCTGGAATACTGTCGAGCTGGGAGGCCAGCCCCATCTTGGTGCGGCGCTTGCGATGGCTGGTGATGGCAAAGCGGTGGGCTTCATCACGGACGCGTTGGACCAGATACAGTCCTTGAGACCGCAGCGGCAGCAGTACCGGCTTGCGCCGGCCCGGTAGATACAGTTCTTCATTCTGTTTAGCCAACCCGGCGACTGTAAGCTGGTCATACAGCCCAAACTCTTCCAGTATTTCAATAGCTACTCCTAGCTGCCCTTTACCCCCATCGACGATCAATAGATCAGGCAAGATAGCCCAGGCCGGATCGGGTTGCTGGCCGGGGGAAGCCTTTTCTTCCTGAGCATCGTGCCAGCGCCTGAAACGGCGGCTGAGTGCTTCGCGCATCGATGCATAATCGTCCGGCTGGCCGGTAACCGTGCGGATATTGAACTTGCGATAATCTTTCTTGTATGGCACACCCTGAACGAACACCACCCGGCTGGCCGTGATGGCAGTCCCCTGCATATTGCTGACATCGAAGCACTCGATGCGGTTAGGAGGCTCAGCCATATCGAGTGCCTGCTGGATCTCCTGAAGGGCTGTCTCCTGCTTATGCGTGTCGGCCTCCCATTGAGCACGCAACATAGCCAGCGTCTCGACGGCGTTCTCGGTAGCCAGCTTCATCAAGCCGTGCTTTTGCCCGCGTCGAGGCACGGTCAGGGCGACCTTGTGCCCGCGCCTGTTCTTCAGCCAGCTGGCAATGATCTCGGCTTCCTCGATCTCATGTGGGAGTAGTACCTCGGCAGGGATCTCGGCAGCTTTATCATAAAACTGCTTAAGAAACCCCGTCATGATCGTTTCGATATCTTCGTCGGCAGTACCCTCCAGGATGTAGTGCTCTTGCCCAATGATCTTGCCGGAGCGGATGAAAAACATCTGGACGCAGGCATCGTTATTCTCGCGGGCGAAGGCGATCACATCCTGGTTGGCATCGAGCGTCGAAACGACTTTCTGCCGCTGGCTGATTCGCTCCAGAGCCTGTAGCTGGTCACGCAGCCGGGCAGCCTGTTCATAGCGCATCTCTTCAGATGCTGCTTGCATCTGCTCCTGCTGCTTCCTGATGACTGCATCGGAACGCCCCTGGAGAAAATCCATCAACCCTTGAATGGTGTCCCGATATTCCTCCTGGCTCACCGCGCCGATGCAGGGGGCATTGCACAGCTTAATGTCGTAATATAAACAGGCTCGATGATCCCGGCCGGTAATCTCGCGGTTGCAGGTCAAGAAGGGAAAGGCACGTCGCAGAGCATCGACCGATTGGTGAACGGCTGCCATGCTGGTATAAGGGCCAAAATAGCGCGAGCCGTCGTCGATCATCCGGCGGGTGATGGTGACCTTGGGATAGGGCTTGGCCCAGTGGACCTTGATGTAGGGGTAGCGCTTATCGTCCTTGAGGCGGACGTTAAAACGCGGCTGGTGCGCCTTGATCAGGTTGATCTCGGTCAGCAGCGCCTCGAGCTCGGAGGCCACAACGATAAACTCGATGTCGGTAATCTGCTGTGCCAGCCTGACCGTCTTGTCGTACTGTGGTCCTTCGCGAGTGCTCTTGTGGAAATATGAGCGTACCCGATTGCGTAGATTGACCGCCTTGCCAACGTAGATGACTTCGCCCTGGGCGTTTTTCATCAGATAGACGCCAGGGCGCGAAGGGAGATTAGCGAGGATCTGTTTAATATGTGGAGCCACTTCGGTCATGCTGTTACACCGGACATACCTGCTCAGCTATCTGGTGCAGCCTGATATCGCTGCGAGTGATGGGTAATGACCGTATGATCCTACAAAAAAAGAGCGTGGCGAAAAAGTCGTCGGCGTAATCACAACCGACAACAATGAAGGCATCTTCGGTAAACCCGCATCAGACATCTACGCTGAATGGATCTCATACGTGAAGTGCCCCCGACAGGATTCGAACCTGTAACCTCTGGTTTCGAAGACCATTACTCTGTCCATTGAGCTACGGGGGCTTGTTATGAAGCACTATTTGATTGGGCCAATCTTAACACCACCGACAACATCGGGCAAACTTATATGCGGGCAGCGAACACGGCATCTATTCTGTGATAATCTGTAACTGAATCGTATGGCAGACGTAGGTTGACTGCATTCTCGCTTTTGGCTTATACTAAAGTTACTATGAGCAGAGTAGTGGCCATAATTTCCGCATTTGATCTGTGATGAGCACGCAGTGGAGTATCTGCGTGCTCTGTTTTTTTGATCGCTATGCTGGTGAAAGAACCAGCCCACCCCTCAAAGGAGGCCCTGAGAATAAGATGGACTACGGAATGATTGGAAAGATCGAAAAAGCCAAACGATATGCAGAAGAACGCAACCGGATTTGCTTTGATGAACTAGCAGTGACCTTTGATGGTGAAAACAACCCCCACTCAGTCAAGTTTGAGAATGGACAATGGCACTGTGATTGCGATTTCTTCCAAACGCGCGGAGTCTGTAGTCACACAATGGCCCTGGAACGCATCCTTGAAGGTATGATCCCGGAAACAGTAAACTAAATATCCCGCTACGACTAAAGACCAGGCGGTTCAGAAAGGCGGCCCACTAAACAGGTCGCCTTTTCAGTTGTTGATGGTTACTTCGTGCATTTTGTGTGAGCTGATATAATTCAGGACGATGAGCTCGCTACTATCAGAGATATTCCTATTTCTTCGAGGACAATCCGATCACCCCATCTATCACAGAGAAGCAGCCGGGTGGTCCTATGTACGCGCTTGGCGCGGCTTGCGACGCAGTTGCCTACCGCTGATGCTGCTGATCATGCTGAGCATGTCTTGCTGTTGCGGCCTCATTTTCTTACCCACAGCCTTCGAAGATCCAACTATCACCCCTACCGTTCTTTTCTTGATGATACCGGGCGTCTTATGGGCCGGTGTGCTTGTCGGTGGGGAGATCATCAATTTATTAACCGGATTGCTGGCAACCGCCCTGACCGCGACCACCATCAGCGCCGAAATCGAGGCTGACACCTATGCACTCTTGCGGCTGACACCTATTCCCCCTCGCCAGATCGTGTTGGCAAAACTAGGCGCAGCGTTCAATCAAATCCGGCTGCCTGTCATCACCATCATGATAGCTCGATTGGTTGCAATAGTGGGAGGGATATTGCTGCTGCTTTTTTATGTGACTGTGCTGGGCAGTGAGCTGGGAGGAGCTTCTTCAACGCCGCCGACTGCCCCTGCGATCCCTTTAGATGTGTGGATCCCCGTACTTGTGCCCAACATTATTGGGATAGCCGGCCTGGTAGTGGCCGGGCTGTTCTGGCTGGTGAACTATGCGTTCATCAAGCCTCTTGAGGATATTCTGCTCTTCCTGGCCGTGGGATTGTTTGCCTCATCACTTGCCCGCACACGATCAGGTGGGTTGTTTACAGCGGGTGGTATACGCGTGGCTATGTGGATGGTTAGTTATGTCCTCAGCCAGTTCGTCTCATCGTTCTTCTCGCTTGTGACAATACCATTGGCCCTCACGGCAGCCGGTGCCCCCATAATCTTTGATAGGCTTGCTAATCTATCCCCCAGCCTCTTGATGCTTGGCTCTGCAATCTCGGTTATGGCTATCGTATTAGTGATGGGTGTGTTGGAATTTGTCGTGATTTTATTGCTTCTCAAGATCACCCAAAACCGCGCCGAGAACCTACCGTTTGCCGGAGCATAATTTCCACGAGCCGGATGTTCAAAGCAGCGGTTAGTGCGCCGAAGCGTTGGGATGCCACAAGCATCGATTTCAACTGGGCATATGTAGATGTTGAGGGGCGCCTATCGAGAAGCTTATCTTCGTCGCAGTTACGATGCCGGGCTAACGCCTGCACATTCAATAGATGAAAATGTCCAGGCTAAT
>JAFGMS010000264.1 GCA_016927375.1 Anaerolineae bacterium | reverse complement strand
GCCTGCTGAACCGGCTGCTGCCCCAGTGGATATGCCCGATTGGCTGCAAGAAGCCGCCGCTGCTGAGCTTGCTGAGCCGGCTGAACAGCCTGTCCCTGTAGAGACACCGATCCAGGAGTCCGCTGTTGACGACATTTCCAAACTAGCCGAAGAGCCTCCCGAGACCGTCCCTACGGATATGCCGGATTGGTTGGGTGATCTGGAGAGACAAGCCACTGCACCGCCCGATTCCGCAGTACCATCCTCAGATGAGACATCAGATTGGCTTAGCAGTATGCTCGCCCCTGAGCCGGAAGGGTTAGCGGCTGAAGAGACTGAAGCGACTGCTGAGCCTTCAGCGGAAATGGCAAATGTGCTCGATGAGTTGTTTGCTGAAGAACCGGAGGTTCCATCTGGCGAAGCATCAGAGTCTGGAGAACCATCTCTGGACGAACTGGCAGGTGTTCCATCTTCTCCCCTCGAAAAAACTACTGGCGAGCTATTGGATATAGACTTTTCTGATACTCCCATATCGGTTGGCGGGGGGGAGGATTTGTTAGGGCTGACGAGTGATTTCCTACCTCCTACTCCCGAAGAGGAAGCAGAAGTCACGTGGGAAGTTGAAGCAGTCGAAGAAGCAGAGCTTGTGCCGGGGACTATCCCCGATTGGCTGCAGAGTGTGCAGCCCGAAGGCGTAGAAGCAAGCCCCATACCTACAGGCCCTCCGAAAGCAGCTCCCGATCTGCTTGATCACATGGAATCGCTCCGTTTTGAGGCTATTGTTGGGGAAGAAGCCCCGCCTGCATCGGGAGAACCGGAGACGGTGGGAGCCTTAAAGGATGTAGTTGGCGTGATTCACCCGGAGATGGTTTTTGAAGGCGGTTCGCTGACAACGAGCGACCTGACCGGAGAAGTGACTATCACCGATACCCAAAGCCGTAACATCGAGCGTCTTCGACAACTGCTTGAGATGGAAAAAGAGGAAGTTGTCATCTCTGAGCAGGGGCGTATGGCTTTGCCTCTGGCACGCTGGCTGGTGACCCTGGTGATGGTGGTCGCAATCGCTGTACCTGTAATCATGGATTTTGAGATACTGCCTGCTCCTCAAGAAACTCCTAGAGCAGTGGATGCCGAAGTCTTGCTTGCCGGCTTGTCCGACGATGCAACTGTGTTGATGGCCTTCGAATACGAGCCCGAATCTGCCGCAGAGCTTGAGCCTCTGGCTGCGGTGCTGCTCAAGCATCTCGCTGATAAAAGTAACAGAACAATTTATGCAGTCAGCACCAAGCCCATCGGACCGGCTATGGCCGATGATGTTTTTCGGCAGGTGTTTCCGCAGGAAGACGAATCCTCGGACAGCTCGGTGACTGGCGAAAGTGGCATGGCGTCCCAGGAATCTGAAGAGAGTATACCTGCGAAACAAGAAGAGATGTGGATCAATCTGGGGTTTATACCAGGCGGCGCCAATGGCGTTAGCGAGCTGGTACTTGGTAGTCCGGAAGGAGTGCCTTCCAGATTGTCCTACAATTCTAAGGGTCTCTCGACCGGCATTGTCCAGCACAGCTTGAAAGAACATTCCCCGGCTTTGATTGTTGTTGTTTCAGCCCGCCCGGAGGATTTGCGTCCCTGGGTTGAACAGGCAGGGCCGATGCTGGGTGCGCCAATCCTGGCTGCAACCAGTGCCAGCTCTGCACCACTGGCTCAACCGTACAAAAGGAGCGGCCAGGTAGCTGCCTTATTGATCGGGGTGAGCGATACATTGGGATACCAGTCTCTTGAAGGTGGCGAGCCTGATGCTTCCTTGATTACTTTCTGGAATGCACAGGCAGTGGGCGGCCTGGTGGCTGCTCTGGCCATTATCCTGGGAGGCGTTTTTTACGGCTTGACCTCGTGGCGAAAGCAGGAGCAAGATCGATGAATGTGCCGCTCCCTTCAGTTGACTTCATAGGCGGTGTACTGGGATTTTTGTTCACGATTGCACTGCTCAGTTATCTGCTCGGTGACAACCCTATCTATCGGCTGGCATTACACACATTTGTTGGAGTTGCAGCCGGGTATATTGCACTTATTGTCATTTACCAGATCCTGACTCCCCGGCTGGTCACACCTTTGCTTAGCGGGAATATCAACACAATGGTTCTTTCTATTGTGCCACTGGTTCTTTTTGCCTTCTTGATATTCAAGCTCAGTCCTCGCACGGCAGCTCTGGGTAACATCAGCATTGCCTGTCTGGTAGGGGTGGGAACAGGCGTAGCAGTTGGTGGCGCGATCACCGGAACATTGCTTCCTCAGATGCGCCAAACCTGGATCGTTGGTGAGACGATCATCAACGCTGTGCTGATACTGGCTGGTACGGTTACTACGCTGCTGTATTTCCAATTTTGGCTGCGTGGTGCAACGATGGGAGGCAATCCCGAAAGGGTAGCCGTGATGCGCGTTCTGGCTGATGGTGGCCAGGCATTTCTGGTCATTGCGCTTGGCGTGATTTATGGAGGCATGATACTATCGGGCATCGTCATTTTTAGCGAACGTCTGATGGCGATGGTCGAATGGGTCGGCAGCTTTTTGCCTTCAATTTTAGGATAAGAAATCACCTGAAAGGCAACCATGTCGCTACTCAGCAATCTTCTGGGTGGAACCGAAGAGGTAACTAAAGGGTCAGAAGTATCAGGTGCCATCCTGTCGGTTGATGTTGGCAGTGTTTACACACGTGCTATTCTACTGGATGTCGTTGACGGCATGTATCGTTTCGTCGCTCGCGGCGAAGCCCCCACGACGGATATCCCTCCTTGGAATAATGTTCTGGAAGGCGTGGGGCGGGCCGTTCGGGATATCACAACGGCCACTGGCCGTCAAATCCTCGACGACGAAGGCGAGCTGATTATCCCGGAGAGCGCTGCCTTTCTGGGTGTAAGTTGCTTTACAGCCACTGCCAGCGCTGGCAAACCTGTTCGGGCAGTACTGGTCGGGTTGATGCCAGATGTCAGCCTCAGCAGTGGCAAGCGTGCTGCTGAAAGCTCCTATCTCCTGCTGACCGACACCTTCAGTCTGGCCGATCGACGCAGCCCTGAACAACAAATCGAGGCTCTGATGCGGGCCAGGCCCGACCTCATTTTGATCGTCGGCGGGACAGATGGCGGTGCAGTTCAATCAATACGCAAGCAAATCGACACCATCGCCATGGCCTGCGATCTGATGGAACGTGATCGCCGGCCCACTATTCTCTATGCGGGCAACAGAGACTTACACGGTGAGATTGAAACAAGATTGGTCGATGATGTAGGCGTCAATTTTATTGCTGCCGATAATGTCCGCCCAACCCTTGAGAGTGAGCAGCTCAATAGTGCCCAGACATATCTGGCGGCACTATACCATCGCCAGAAATTGCACAGCGGTGGGTTTGCCGATATGGGAAGCTGGTCCAAGGGCGGGATTTATCCTACTGCGCACAGTTTCAGCCGCGCTGTCCATATTTTGAGCGAGCTTGACGAGCAAGACATCTTGGGAATTGACCTGGGCAGCGCCAGCACAACCGTGGCTGCTTGTCTAAAGGGGACCAACTATCTCAATGTGATGGGCAGTCTGGGGATGGGGCATGGTGCCAGAGGTTTACTGGCCTCTAAGCCAAAAATAGAAAGCCTCACACGATGGCTAACCTACGAGCCCGACAGCGCCGACGATGTGCTTGATTATGTCTGGAATAAATGGTTGTTTCCGCAAATTGTACCTGCTACCAAGAACAGCCTTGAGATGGAAATGGCAATGGCGCGCGAGATCATCCGCAACGCTGCTCTCAGTGCTCGATCGGGGTGGCGAGGTGTTCAGCCACGCGGCCCACTTCCGGCCTTTGATACGATCTTGCTCACCGGCTCAACCCTCGCCCAACCGCCCCATTATGGGTGGAGTGCGCTGGTGGTCTTGGATGCTCTCCTCCCGCTTGGAATAACCCGCATAGTAGCTGACCCTTACGGTCTTGCTGCCGCGCTCGGAGGTGTAGCGCCTTTCAGCCCGCGAGCTGTCGTACAGGTGTTGGATACAGGGGCGTTTGTTGACCTTGGTACGGTGATATCGGTATCAGGGCGAGCTCGCCGGGGTGATGTGGTCATACGAGGCAAGCTCAAACCTGTAGGAGCCAACCAGGCTGAGGTATTCGAGGTCCAATACGGCTCAATTGTCAGGTTGCCGCTGGAATATGGTGTACAGGCTGAATTGAGCCTGCAAACCCATCACGTGGATATCGATGTAGGTGGTCGCCGTCGATCACATAAGTTCAAAGTTGCGGGTGGCGAGCTGGGCGTCATTCTCGATGCGCGTGGGCGTCCCTGGCGTTTTCCGCGGGATGCCGAACAACGTCATGAGATGAATCGCGAATGGCAACGATCGATGACACAGGAGGAACTTGAGTGACTTCTGCTTTCTCTTTCTCACGCGTCACTGCGGTTACGGGTATCCGCCGGGTTCGGCGATTGCCTTCGGCGGGAGTACCCAGAGTATCGCTAAGCCAGCCAGTGAAAGCGCTCGATGTGATTGCTGTGGCTGAGACACCAGGCATTTTTCGGATGGTCAAGCTCGGCAAGCAGCTGCGCACCGATCCCAAGTACGCTGAGACTTGCATGATCAAGCGTGTGGGGGATGTGGTTCAGAAAGGGGAGGTCTTAGCACTCCGGCGTACCTCTTTGGGCATGAGAAAACTGCGCGCCGTCTCTCCGATTGATGGCCGGATCATGGAAGTCGACGACGGTCAAGTCGTGATTGAGGGAGAACGTGGCTATCAGGAAATCTACGCTTCAGTGCCGGGTAAGGTGGTCGCGATGGAGGTTGGTGAGCATGTAATCATCGAGACCAACGCAGCCTTGATTCAGATCGCATGGGGTTTGGGAGGATTGGCTTGGGGCACGCTCAAGCTCATGGATACAGAGCCCGGTTTGGATACTGATGCGAAGCGTTTTAACATCGATCATCGCGGTTCGATTGTTGCCATTGGCTCGCCTCTTACTGAGGATTTCCTAAAAGGAGCAATCGATATTCGCGTTAAAGGTCTGATTGCTTCCAGCATGCATAGTAGCCTGCTGCCTCTACTTAGCAAAGTAGAATTTCCGATTGGGCTAACACAGGGATTTGGCGTATTGCCGATGAGCGAGCGTATTCTGGGTTTGCTGAGTACGTACAATGGTCGTGAGGTTGCGCTGGACATGAGTTTCTCTCCTGACTGGCGCAATGTGCGACCTGAGATTATCATACCTATAACATCTGGTCAAAGCTCCGCTGATGCTCGCGGGGCTGAGCAGTATGAGTTTAGAGTAGGCCAGCAAGCAAGGGTTTTGCAAGCCCCTTACTTAGGGGAAATTGGCACGGTGACCGAACTGCCTGATGAGATGCAGCAGCTCGGAAGCGGTCTCTGGATGTCTGGTGCTCAAATACAGATGTCAACCGGAGAGACCATTTTTGTGCCTTTTGCTAATTTGGAGTATCTTGGTTAGAGTACGTATAGGGTTCGCAAAGTAAAGCAATTTACTTTTAACGAATCCTGACCAACCAGCACGGAGAGGGAATGCACATGAACGACGATGACAGCCTGTACTTCAGCTTTGACGATCAGGATGAAGATGAAGAAGAAGAAAGGGCACAGGCCGAGGAAGGACAAAATAAGGCTTTCCTGTATGGCATTATTGCCCTTGCAGCGATCTTTGTGCTGACTATCCTTCTTGGGATTGGCTATCTATTATGGGGGCGGCAGCTGCTTAGCGGGGGACAACAAGCGCAGGTTTCTCCTAACGAGCTGACCAACAATGCCAACATGACTGCATGGGCTATGACCGAGATAGCTGCGGAGGAAACACGGAGCGCGCTGGCACAGGTAACCGAAGAACCGTCGCCGGAAATCCAAACCTCGCCGACCCCCACGTCTGGCGTAGACGTTACGGTGATTGGTACAGAAACGCCCGAAGGCACGGAGGAAGCGACAGAAGAAGGCACACCCGGTGCAGGCACTGAGGAAGCAGAAACGCCCGGTGCAGGCACCCAAATTGCCGAGGTAACACCGGGGGATAAAACGCCAACGGCTCAAGGAGTCAGTGGCTTGGCCACCCCGACCTCCATCAAACCTACCTCAAGCATTATCGAGGTGACGCCCATTGGTGGCAGTGGGGCTACACCTACCCGAAGCGTTGCTGGTGTTGGCGGCACGGCTGTTAGTGGCGCTACAGCAAAGGCAACTTCTGGGGGTGTCGGTGGCCCGTTCCAACCAACCGTCCAACCTACTCTGCCTACCGCCGGCTTTGCAGGCGGGGCAGGGTTGATAGGTGCCGGCTTCTTGGGCCTGGCACTGCTAGCGGTAGTGGTCATCACCCGGCGGATACGTCTGAAATAACAATCCGGATTTTAACTTATGAACTCGCGGCCAGTGTGTTATAGCACGCTCACTGGCCGTTTTGCTTTTATCCCTGGGTCATACCGATGATTAAACAAGCCACCGGACCTACCCTTCCGGATGTACAACGCGCACTCGGCTTATCCGGCTTCGATGTCCGTGCTGCCTGGAAGCGTATGCTTCCCTCTACACGATCTGAAGGACTGCTAGATGGGGAAAGTGGCCAACCCAGGCCTGCCGGCGTTTTGCTGCTGCTCTACATGCATGACGATATGCTGACTTTCCCCCTAACCCGCCGGACCGAGCTTGTCGCTACGCACAAGGGCCAGATCTCGCTACCAGGCGGTGCCCAAGAAGGGAACGAGACATCACGCCGGACGGCTCTGCGCGAGACCTGTGAGGAGCTGCATGTCTGCCTCGACGAGACTTACCTGATCGGCTCCCTCACCCCTCTTCACGTTACCACCAGCTATTTCATGATCCACCCACATGTTGCCTACATCCCCCGTCGTCCGGCCTTTGAGCCCGATCCCATTGAGGTAGCCGAGGTGCTGGAAGTGCCTCTGCCGCTGCTCCTGGATGAGCGTATCAAGGCCCTGGAACACTGGACCTACAATGGTATCGAGATGGATGTGCCCTTCTACCGCATACATGGCCAGACCGTCTGGGGCGCCACAGCTATCATTCTCAGTGAGTTCGAGACACGCCTGAGAACATTGTTTGACTGATCGATTGGGTGATTGCGATTGGCAATCTGCGGCCGTTCTCTCGTTCCCACGCTTTGCGTCCGGAGATAGAACGATGAAGGTGGCATTGTCTCTCTCCGTTGGTAACGTTATGATCTCCTCATGGCCATCGATAAAACCAACCCCAACCGCCATACCGCCGCGAAGAGACCTCGCCACCGGTTCGTGCCGCGCGCCAAGGGGACATCACCGGAGCAGCAGGCTGAGTGGCGTACCAGGCACAGCCGCCCTGTCGATCTGGGCAAGCACCAGGAGCACCTGCTGACCTACATCGAGGCCATTCAGGCTGCCCCGGAGTTCGATGGCGGGATATACGGCACGCTGGTGCGCCGGCTGAGCCGGGCCGGGCATCCCACCTTCAGCAAGGACTATGTCCGCCGAGGCTATCTGGCACTGGTCGATGCCGGGGTGCTGGAGGCCGACGATGAGACGCTGCGCCGCCTGACAATGAAACCGATCCGCACGCTGAGCGGCGTGGCCCCGGTCACTGTGCTGACCAAACCTTACCCCTGCCCTGGACAATGCATCTTCTGTCCGGACGACGCCCACATGCCCAAAAGCTATCTCAGCAACGAGCCGGGCGCTATGCGCGCGTTGATGCTTGACTTTGATCCCTTTGTTCAGGTCGATGAGCGCCTGAAAGCCATGGCCCGCATCGGCCATACCACCGATAAGGTCGAGCTGCTCATCCTGGGCGGCACCTGGTCGGCCTATCTTCCCGATTATCGCGAGTGGTTTGTCCGCCGCTGCTTCGACGCCATGAACGGGTGCCAGGCACAGACCATCGAAGAGGCGCATCGATACAATGAGCGGGCTGCTCACCGGAACACCGGTATCGTGATCGAGACCCGGCCTGACCGCATCACCCCGGCCGGGGTCCATCACCTGCGCCGGCTGGGTGTAACCCGCGTCCAGCTCGGCGTGCAGTCGCTCGATGATCGCATCCTGGCCTTGAACAAGCGCGGCGAGACGTCCGCCGACGCGCGCCGGGCAATGCGTCTGCTGCGCGGCGCGGGCTTTAAGGTCGCTGTGCACTGGATGCCCAACCTGCTGGGCGCCACGCCCGAATCTGACCTGGTCGATTTCCGCCGCCTGTGGGAAGACCCATCGATGCGCCCTGATGAAGTCAAGATCTACCCCACCGGCCTGCTGCGCGGGACAGAGCTATACGACCATTACCGCCGGGGAGACTATCGCCCTTATTCAGATGTAGAACTGATCGATTTACTGGTGGCTTGTAAGCAGCTGGTGCCGCCTTACTGCCGCCTGAACCGGGTGATGCGCGACATCCCGGCGCCGGAGATCGTCGATGGCGTCACGACCTCCAACCTGCGGCAGATTGTCCAACAGCGGATGCGCGATGCGGGAACACTCTGCCGGTGCATCCGCTGCCGTGAGGTGCGCCGCGAGACCGTCGATGCGGCTCAGCTGCGCTTCGAGCGCTTGACCTACGACACCGACCACAGCCATGAGATTTTCTTGAGCGCGGTAACGCCGGAGGGTAAGTTGGCGGGCTTCCTGCGTCTTTCTCTGCCCACAGAGCCTGCCCCGCTGGGTGAAATCGATGGGCAGGCTATCATCAGGCAGCTCCAGGTTTACGGCCCTGCCCTGGCCCTGGCCGATCAATCAGATGGGCAGGCGCAGCATCAGGGCATCGGCGGGAAGCTGATTGCGATGGCCCGCGCTGAGGCCAGCGATGCCGGGTTTGAGGCCATGGCCGTCATCTCAGCTGCTGGCACGCGCGATTACTATCGCAAGCACGGCTTCACCCTGGGCGAGCTCTACATGAGTACATCACTGGTGGCAGATGGCGGATAGCTGATCTCACGGGCTACCAAAAATTGGTTTTGAACATAAGTGCCTTGACAATGTCACATTGGACAAATGCTCTACATCAACGCTGGTTACGGATGGGTATCCATCCGTCGATATTCATTCGTAACCGGTAAAGTGCAGATTTCAATCTGCGAGTGTTATCATCCCCATAGATCCTGGCATCTTGAGCGTGTCGTCGGATTAAAATCCGGCAAGTACGGGTGACAAGTGATGCTTTGCATCACCCATATCCGTC
>JAFGMS010000263.1 GCA_016927375.1 Anaerolineae bacterium | reverse complement strand
TCCCGCTTTCGCGGGAATGACACGTAGTTCGCGAGGCTGAAGGCGGATCATCGAGCAATACGAGGCTCTTAAGTTGACACTTATGATCGTGCATCATACCGGTATGTGTATCTTTGTTTCTCTTAAGTTAACGCCTATGCCCCCTAGCCCTCATCCCCCGTCTTTGGAATGGTGGCTCGGATCAGCGTACCCTGTTTCTCGCTGCTCTGAACATCGAGGGTGCCGTTTAGCTGCTCGGTGCGCTCGCGCATTGATTGCAGACCCAGGTGCCCGGGAAAGGGCTGTGACGGGTCGAAGCCGCGGCCATCGTCCTGTATTTCTAAAGTAACCACTTCCTCATCCGCCGTCAGGCTGAGAGCGACCTTATGAGCATCGGCATGCTTGATGATGTTCTGGATGGACTCTCTGGCGATGCGATATAGGGTTTCCTTGGCTTCCAGGGATATGGCTGGTTCCTCGGGGAAAGTACTGGTGACCTGTATCCCGTGGCGCATATCGAGCATCTCAGCTTGGCGGGTGAGCGCCGCTACCAGGCCTTCGTTCTCCAGCGACTCGGGGCGCAGCTCGAAGATCAGCGCGCGCATCTCGTGCAGCCCGCCCTCCGATAGGGAGAGGACGTAATCGAGGGCTTCCTGCACCTCTTCAGGCTTCTTGTTCAACTTGGCTGTCGCCGTCCGCGTTCCCAGCACAATGCCATACAGGGCCTGCGATACCGAATCATGCAGCTCGCGGGCCAGTTTCTGGCGCTCGCTGAGGGCGGCCAACTGCTGTGCCTGCTGGTATAGGCGCGCGTTCTCAATCGATGCTGCGGCCTGATCGGCAAAAGCAAAGGCCAATTCGGCCTGCTGCTCGATATAGGGCTGCCGCTTCTGGTGCTCCAACACCAGCATACCGATCACCCGCCCCTTTGCCATCAAGGGTACTCCCATCCAGAAATACTTTTGGGGATTATCTGCCTCCATGATCTTCTGCTCGGGCAGGGCCGGATCGGTGCCGGGTAGAATGACGGGTGCTTTAGACTGGATAACGCGGGCGAGGTGCAGATTGTCCGGCTCGGTCAGGTCATGCCGGCGAGGCAGCTCATCGAGCTGGAGCGGGCCGCGATATTCGAGCAGATTGAGCGTATCTTGTCCTTCCAGCAGGAAGATTGACGCGGCCTGGTAATCGACCACCTCGCGGAGCTGGTCGAGGATACGCACCAGCAGCGGCTGAAGCTCCAGCGTCGATGCTACGCTGCGGGCAGTCTGGAGCAGCGTGGACAGCTCCCGGGTGCGCCGCTCGACGCGGGCCTCCAGCTCCTGGTTCAATCTGGCGATTTCCTGTGTGCGCTGTCTGACCGCCTCGGCCAATTGTGCCTGGCGGCTCACCGACAGGTAGACAATCCCCATCACCAGGCCAACGATGATCAATCCCGCCAACTGGAATTCATGAACTTGCTCCTGAACCGCCGATGTCCAACCGCCGCGCGGCGCGGCGGCCAGCGTCCAGCTCCCTTCCGGCAGGCTGACCAGGTAGCGAACCGGGTCGGCATCGAACACCGCTTCATCGCCATAGAAAACATGCCCGCCTGCATCTTTTAAGGCAAATACCAGATCATCGGGACTACCTTCGATATTCACCTCTTTGACCAGCGTGGAGACGTCCAGCTTCATCGAAAGCATGCCCCACAGGCTGCCCTCTCGATAGACTGCCAGCCAGGCATCGACCATGGTCTCGTCCCCATTTTCGGCTTTCGGGTCAGATAGTGTGATCACGCGCAGCTGGATGGAGCGCTGGATATCATCGAGCTGGTCAGGGGGGACGTCGTGCAGCAGTGTGCTGCCCAGCAAAGACGTATTGTTTTCGATTGGGTAGATGTAGCGGATGGTATTCTCGGGCGCGGCAGCGATGTATCGAATGCCCCGGCTGCCGGCAAAGAGTTCCCGGACAAAGGTGCTGAAGTTGCTCAGAAAGGGCTCGGATTGGACGTAGGCATAGAGCCCTTGCAGGCGCGTCAGGCGGCGGTTCATGGCAATCGAGAGGGCGGTACCGCGTGGGGTGACCTCTCCTGTCACCTGAGAGCGCAGCTCGATGATCAGCCGCTGTTGGTACCACTGAGCAGCACCCCACCAGGCACCCAACAGGACTACCAGCACACCGATGAGAAGAAGGAGGGTATGACGCCGCCTCAAAGGTCACCACTACCTGGCTCAGGCACCATTCCCTGGCGAATGGCGTAAAGGGCAGCCTGGGTCCGGCTGGGAACGCCCAGCTTGGCGAGGATGTTGCTGACATGTGTCTTGACCGTCTTCTCGCCGATCACCAGCGCCGCTGCGATTTCTCTGTTCGAAAGACCTTGAGCCAATAATTGAAGTACATCCTGCTCACGGGGCGTCAATTCCTCCGGGTTATCGGGAGCGTGCACCTCCTGCATCAAGCGTTGGGCGACGCGCGGCGAAAGCTGGACCTGGCCAGCGGCCGCCGCGCGGATGGCGGCGTTCAGCTCTTCCGGCTCGGTATCTTTCAGCAAATAGCCGATTGCCCCGGCGCGCATGGCATCATAGACAGCCTGATCCTCCAGGACGCTGGTCAGGGCGATCACTTCTATATCGGGCATACTCCGGCGTATCTCGACGATGGCCTGAATGCCGCTGACCTCCGGCATGAGCAGATCCATCAAAATGACGTCGGGACAAAGATCGCGTGCCTGGTCGATAGCTTCCTGTCCGTTGGCAGCCTCGCCAACGATCTCCAGATCGTCTTCCAGCCCCAGGAACATCTTCAGTCCCTGTCGAACCACTTTGTGATCGTCTGCAAGTAAGATACGAATGGTCATTGCTGCTCTCTTGAAAATAGTGATGAGTCACGAGTGCCGAGCAACGAGTTAAAAGCTTTGTACTTTGTATGTGTCTACTGATATCACAAGCCTCAACATAACCGGCCCTCGCCAATTCTGTCATTCCCGCTTTTGCGGGAATCCATACGCCACAATCACCTGCTGCTATTTTCATTCCCTATGATGAGCTTTGGCTCATGAGCCACTCCTTTGAAAATAGCGATGAGTCACGAGTGCCGAGCAACGAGTCAAAAGCTTTGTGCTTTGTAGGAGTGATTTATTTGAGCGAACAGCTAAGCTGGCGCTGTTGCGATAGACAAGCACACATCATAAGCCATCAACTATCGACTATATGCTATACGCCATAAGCTACCAGCCACCAGCCAAGTATAACTCGTATCCTCAACATTATCTCCGACTTTGGTCGGATGTGAGATCGGTCTCTCGGGCGATTGTTTTCTTCTCGTAAAGAGGCATACTGTTTTCTGAATGCCATGCAAAAGAGACTATGAGCAGGCCTGTAAGTGGATAAGTGTCAATTGGCGCGTAGGCGGTCCATGCTCGACGTGCAGCTAACAGCCAATCGCTTAGAGCTTTTGACCATTCGCCGCTCGGCACTTGGTACTCAGCACTATTCTGAAGGAGGCGTACACCCATGTACGAACACAAAAGAGAGAAAAGGTTTCGTATCTTCTACAAGGTCATGATCGCGATCCTGGTGGTTGGTTTTGCTTTGATGGCCGGCCTGGTGGTCACGGGCCTGACCTTGGCTCGCATCAGCCGCGACGTCGCCGAGCCTGTCGAGATCCCAGTGGAGGCCATGATCAGCCTAAGCCCCACCTATGGCGGCGCCAACACGCTGGTCAACATCACTGGTATGGGCTTCCCGGAAAACGACCGGGTCTCGTTTTACATCACACCTCCGGGGGTAGGCGTCGGGACCCAGCCTCACGGCGAAGCATTGACCAACGCTGAAGGCATGTTCAGCGTAATGTTCTCGATGCCCGCGACTTGGCCGGACGGCTCAGCTATCATGGATGAGAACCTGGTTGTGCTGGCGATGGCGAACAAGACCGCCGAAGATGGTGGGAGCAGCATTGTTCAAGCCGTTGCCGATTTCCGCTATCTGCCTGTCGTCCAGCCGGAGATCAGCATCAATCCTACCGGTGGGGTAGAGGGAACGTTGGTCACGGTGACCAACACGGGCTTCCCGGCCAACCAGCCGGTCGGCATCTACCTGGGGATGCGGGACGGCAGCCGCCCGCTGACACAGACCTATGCACTTGGCACAGCCGATGCCAATGGGCAGCTCACACAGACCTTTGTGATGCCCGAGTTCTGGCCGGACGGTACGCGCATTCGCGAGGAGCAGCTTGAGATCGTCGCCCAAACCAATGACGGTTCTGTCCGCGCCAGCGCCGGGTTTGACTACGAGCCCTTCCCCTACCCATTGATCACCGTGTCGCCGAATTTCGGTGGGCCGGACACAGCAGTCAGCATCACGGGTGATGGCTTCCCGGCCGGAGCACACGTCCTCATCAAACTGGGAACGTCCGTCGATGATGCGGCCGGCAAGCCGGCCTACATAGACACACGCGCCGACCTGCAGGGAAACATCGACCTGCCCTTCACTATGCCGGGATTCTGGCCCGGTGGTCTGCCCATCCTGACCCGGGATGTGGTCGTGCTGGCGACCACAGGTGATGGCCGGGGATATGGTTGGATGGGCTTTGCCTACCTGAAGCATGCCGCTGCTGTTGAGCAGGGCAGCTCCGGCGGAGAGGTCGCCGAGGTTGCTCCCACAGTCGCGAACCAGGAGCCCGCGGCCACGACCGACCCGGGCGGTGCCGAGACCGAGGAACCGCCACCGGTTACCGAGGAGCCTACTGTGGAGTCCGGCATTGAGCCCGGCACAGAAACTCCTCCGGCAGCTGAAGTGAAGCCATCGATCAGCCTGGCTCCGGCGACGGGCGGTGCCGGCACGGTCGTACAGGTTACCGGGACGGGTTTTCGACCCGATCTCCCTCTGACTGTGCGCCTCGGGCTGCCCGCGACCGGCCTGGATAACACCGTTTACGGCAGCGTGGTCAGCGATGCCTCGGGCAGCTTCGTGGCCCAGATGACCATGCCAGCCACCTGGCCGGACGGCGCTCCGATCATCGAGACCAGTCTGGTGGTGGTTGTCACCAATGGTGACGGTCACTCAAAGGCAGGAGCAGAGTTCATCTATGTGCCGGCAGTGGCAGAGACAGCACCGCCTGTGGATGTGTGCGATGTCCGGTATCTCCTGGCCGGCGGTCTGGGGGTGGCACCCGATCAGATTGACGCGCAGCCGGCCGATGTGGTCGATCCGGGCTCCGGCAAGCCTCATGCCGGATGTGTGTTGCGCTTCGATGTAGTCGGACAGCCGCCGATGGAAACGATCCGCACAGCCCTGAGTTCCTTGGGGTGGCACGAAGACGCGGCGGGCGCCAATGCCGGTGCCTCGGTCTTTCGCTCCGGCAACAGTTTAATCGTGGTGCGTTTGAGCGAGGCCAAATGTGCAGCGAGTGACGCTGGTGAAGGATGCCCGGCCGAGAGTGTCTACTACACTGTTACCTTTGACTATGTAGAAGATATGTCATCGCAATAGAGTCAGAGTCCAGCCAGGACCGTGGGGACTCACCGAACCCCCGCGGCCCTGGCCGGCAATGCCCCAATTTGAAGCATTGCAATCCCGATGATTAAAGGTTCCTTCGTGGACACAAACCCTCTTGAACAGATACAATAATTCTTGAGAGTCACCTATTAAGCTATCGGAGCATTGGAGATGAGCCCACCATCTGATATCTACAACAGTGATGACAGCCCTCACTGGCCATCGACAACCATCGTCGTTGTATCGGTTATGCTGCTGATACTATTCGGAATAGCAGTGTATGCTTTTCGCATTGCGATCATCCCGCTGATTATAGGCGCCATTATCGCTTATGTCTTTCGCCCTCTGATGCTCTTCATTCACCAGCGGACCAAGCTGCCGCACGGCGCGGCATCGGTCCTGATATACCTGCTGTTATTAACTGTTTTGATCCCGACGATTCTCCTGATCGTCCCCTCGCTGCTGA
The DNA here is from genome assembly GCA_016927375.1 of Anaerolineae bacterium. Classification (GTDB taxonomy): domain Bacteria; phylum Chloroflexota; class Anaerolineae; order Aggregatilineales; family UBA3940; genus JAFGMS01. The sequence continues at coordinate 285 of JAFGMS010000263.1, read as the reverse complement.
CCCAACTACAGCTCTTGCGCGAGGAAGTCTTGACCCTGATTCAGAATATCAATGCGTTAAGTCCGGGAGAAACAGTCGAGATACTGGGTTTCGAGTTTGACATGCAAGGGCTGGTGGGAGAGATCGACATAATGTTGAAAAATCTGGCGCGTTCCCTGGCGTCCAGGTCCCCCACGCTCATTCTCGATGCAGCCGAAGTTATTTTGCTGACAGTGGTTACCATCTTGATTAGTTTTTACTTAACACGTGACGCTGCCAAGTTTATCCGGGGCTTCGAAAATTTGG
>JAFGMS010000002.1 GCA_016927375.1 Anaerolineae bacterium | reverse complement strand
GTCAGCGCCGATGATACTGCACCGGCAGCGGTGTGGGAACGTAGGCCATCGCCAGAAGACCCTTTTTGATTCCCCCTTCATCCTCATCTATACTTTCAAAGGTCGTAAAGGTACATTTCTTGTAACTACTCAGCTGTGGCCTGTCATTCCCGCTTTCGCGGGAATCCACTCGTGCACGAGCGACTGTCATTCGCAAAAGGGAATTCCTATAGTATCAAGCTACATGGCCTCCAATCATTGAGTTAGGTTTGATACTGGAAAACGACTCATCAGCAGCTGAGCAGACATGATGTTTTACATGTTTACCTGTTTACCCATTTACCTTTTACGCATTGCTCATAGCTACAGGTGAGAGAGCCAGACAGCTGAGTAGTTACTATTTCTTTTTCACTGCGGAGGCCGCAGAGAAAATACTTAGAGATACTGTGCTCTTTCCACTCTCTGCTGCAACTCAAAATGCGCATTTATTGACCGTGGTGGGTATACCTCTCAACCTCAATGTCTCATATCGGCGATGTTGCACAACGGACAGATTCATGCTAAACATGTTCAGTATGAGAAGGAGCATCATGTTTGTAGAACGCTTCGTATGCCGAAATAAGTAGACTTTGTAGTGTTCTCTGAGGAAAACGCATATTCTGTCGCTATGCCATCCACATTCGCTGCTTGTACTGTATTATGCTGTACTAGGAGACATACTGCGTGACTGTCTTAGTGCTAGATGCCGGCAATAGCATCATCAAAGCGAAAACACCGGGCCGTGACGGGGAAGTTGCCTTTCCCCATGCCCTTCACCTGCTGACCGAGGCTCAATATAACGAGGTTCAGGTCAGGTCACACGGTAATCCTCCGCCTACCTATTTCCGATTCAATGGGCGGCCCTATGTAGTTGGTGAGGATGCAGAGCGGTTCGGCGAGCTAACTCGCCGATCCGGCGCAGCTCGCTACACCAAAGACTACTATGGTGTATTTATCGCCGCGATGCTGATCCGGTTATTTCGTGAGGGTGGGGATATTGAGCTGTTCTCCAGCCACCCACCCGGCGATCTCATCTACCGTGAAGACCTGATGCAAGCCGCGCTTGGCGAGATCAAAGTCGAAGCAGGTGAAAGGGAGTACCGGTTCCGTATCGTCTATGCCAACACCTTCGAAGAGCCTGTCGGTGGTTTGATGAACGTGATGCTCTCCGACGATGGCCGCAGCTACGCGCACTCCGAGATCAACAATGGCCGTACGCTGGTTATTGACATCGGTGGGCACACAACAGACTGGCTGGCAGTCAACCCCGGAGGCGAGGTCGATTACAGTCTGGCGCAAAGCACTCCCATTGGCATCCAGCAAGCCATCCAGGAGTTCGAGCGCAGCTTCCGGGCAAGTTATCGAGATGTCACCAAGGAAATTACCACCCTACCCCCTGACCGGGTGCGGGAAGCGATCCGCAAAGGAAAGTTCTCCGGCGGAGGCAAACAATACCCCTGTGAACAAGAGGTCAATGAGGCTACCAGTACGCTTCTAAATCGCATAGCCGATACTTATCAGAATGTGGCGGGCGGTCCGCTGCCCTGGGACAGCATCATCTTGACAGGGGGGGGCAGCGCAATGCTCCATGATCGTCTACTGCCCGTTCTGCGACATGAGCATATCATGCTTGCCGACGAAGCAGAATCCATTCACATGGCTAACGTCCGGGGCGGCCTGAAACTATGGCGGCTATACGAGATCTTGAAGCTGTTATGAGTACCGAAATCAACCTTCAATTCGATAAAAACGACATGGAGCACCAACGGGCGCTTACAGTTTTGAATGCCTGGCAGCACCAGGGTTATACCGCTGAGCAGATCGTCGCCCGGGCCCTGGTTTCCTTTGCCGAAGGTAAGGAACAGTCAACTCACATCAACATCTTGCTGGCCAATGTACGAGAGATGTTGCAACAGATGCGTGAGGTATTAGATGAAGTCCGCACTCTGAAGCTGCGTGAGGCGGCAGGTGCTCCAGGTTACTCAGAGGTTAGTCCAGTTGTACCAGTCGTACCTGACGAGGACAGTCTGGAACTTTCCTCCATGTTCGTGGCTGCACTCAAGAAAGCTGCCCGCCCTGGCATGAGGCTGGAAAACTGAATTTGTGACGATTGTTCGTAACTGCTCAGTTATCTGGTGCTCTCTACTGTGACCATAAGTGATGCGCAGAAGATAAATGGGGAGCACGCGAGAATAGCGTGGTTTATAGGTGCGGGACGCTGAACCTCACCCCCTACAACGGTGGTTCTCCATGCCGTTAGCTGTTGTGATGTTGGCAACCCGGCCACGCCCCCTCTCCGCCTGGCGGAGAGGGGGCGTAGATTGCGTATCGAGCTGCTACGCAGGGGGTAAGGTTATGAGCGCCAAACCGCGCTTGGCCGGCTTGTCCACGGTATTTCCGGGTGCTGCTGTCATTCCCGTTCTTATGTCATCAAAGGCAGTGCCGCCTATCCTTTGCGGCACTACCGACTTGTGTTGCGACACTGACGGGCCGTGTCAGCCCCTATTTTGATAATAGACCTTATCGGGAACAGCAGCTTTACGCATAAAATCACGTCGATTTTAAGCATAGAATTCTTATTACAGATAGAGTCTAATCACCACTTTAACTGCTGCCTGATTGGCTATCAAAATAGCCCAGCCGCGATCATATCGCCTTCTAGCAGCAACGATACCATGTTACACCCCCCCCGATCCCAAAACCTGATTGGCATCCGGACGTCATTTCGAACAAGTCCCCCGATTTCAATTGCCACCAACGCGCACTGGTGGTATGCTCTGACCGAAATTTAAGAAAAGGTTAAGGGCAATGGGCACTCGTGGCGCGCTTGATCATGATCTGAATGCTATCCGGGATGATATTTTGCGGCTGGGCTCGCTGGTCAGCCAGGCTGTTAAATGTGCTTTTGATGCTTTTGAAGCCAGTGACAACCAACTGGCACAGAAGGTCATTCAGGGCGATGATGAGATCGACAGCTTGCATCACGAGTTGGAAGAGCACATCACAACCACTGTCGCGCTTCAGCAGCCCATGGCCGGCGATCTGCGCAAGCTCATTGCCGATCTTTTGATCACCAATGAGCTTGAACGTATGGGGGATTATGCTGAAGGCGTGGGGCGTACCACTTTGCGGTATGACGAAGGTACGCCGGCACAACTCTCGCCGCTGCTGAAAGATATGCATCTCCATGTGATTGACATGATCGATGGCGTCATGGATGCCTACCTGGATGAGAGTCCTGACAAAGCCAGGGATATCGCCCGGTACGACGACAGGTTAGATGAGTTGTACCGGCAGCATCTTGACTCTTTGGTTACCCGAATGGGTTCGGGCGAGCTGCCTGTCGACGAAGGAACTTATCTGATGTGGCTAGCTCACAATCTCGAACGTATTGGCGATCGCGTAACCAACATAGCTGAGCGGATTGTCTATGCCCGCACGGGAGCATTAGGCGGTCTAAATCCTAGATTCTTCCGCTTCACTACCGGACACTTTTTGAAAAAGAGGTTGTCACGCATAATAGATAGCTCACATACTACAGAAAGGAGCAACTCCATGAGTG
>JAFGMS010000262.1 GCA_016927375.1 Anaerolineae bacterium | reverse complement strand
GCCCAATCTATTTTCATACCAGGGGCGCAGAGGACAGAGAGAAAAACAAAAAGGAAACCTCAGCGTCTGCGGTGAATTGTGATCTTTCCCCCCAACCGGTACATACGCCCGTGTTCAAGTTCGCAAGTCAGCAATTCCCGCTTTGGAGGTTCGCCGCTGCTGCTGGTGATGAGGTTGGGCGGCAACGCACCGGGATGGTTTCATCGGATGACAACCTTCTCTGAGCAGTACCGTGTCTACATACTCGATAATCCTGGCCAGCCGGGGCGCGGCACGCCCGATCATCCATTGCATGGTGGTCAGTCTTTTGGGCAGTGGCTGGTCGATGTGCTGGATGGGCTGGGCAGCGAGGATCGGTATATCGCCGGGTAGGCGGATGGTGGTCAAGCTGGATAGAATTGCACCAGAGCGGGTGACCGCGGCCATCCTGCTCTTCTGTCTGGCGCCGGTGAGGATACGTCTGCGCCGCTCCCTCGCGAGGATGGCAAAACCCTGTTGGGCGCCATCATGTCGCACTCTGCCGGGTACGAGGCACTTGCTTCCACGTTTTTGGCCGAAATGACACCCCTCTATCAGACGAACAGTGTCAAAATGTCACTCTGGAGAGAGTGTATAGACTTGTTGGGCACAATAGCGTACCTGCGCATCCTGCCGGAGGATAAGCCAGAGGATGAGATGGGTTGTGCCCGGTACAGGCTCAGAGTACCTGTAGGTTTGGCTGAAGGTCTGGCTTAACCCGGGAGTGTAAAACTCTTCAGTGTCAGCACCCCAGAAAGGGCGATCCGGATGTGCGGTGGGCATGCTTCCCTGTCGACTCAGGCATGTACCCGACGCCGGAACAGTTTCATCGGCGTAGATAGGAAAAGCAAGCAGCATTGTACGGAACTCTCCGCTATTGGCAAAGCTGAGCTCCACGCCAAAATCGAACATCGAGTTCCGATCAATCACATCATCTGTATTGGGGAAAAACTGCTGGGAATGGACGGAGATCTCCGATCCGGGCAAGAGTATGTATTGTTGCACAGAGCAATGCGCGACCTGCCCATTCTTCCGCTGGATCAGCCACAAGGCCATGCGTGTAATGCCGGTTGATGGGTCCGTATAGTGGTAGGCTTGCTCAAACGTATGGCGTCCAGCGGGATATGTCTTTTCAGTACCGGAGCTCCAGAAGGGACGCTCCGGGTGGGTCGGCGGCATCTGCCCCTGGCTGGTCACGCATGCATCAGCACCGGCAGAAGTCTTCGCCTCATCGGAATACATGCCAAAGGCGAGAAATGACACTTTTGTCTGGGTGCTGCTGGAGAAGTCGAGACTGGCGCCAAAGTCCCATGTCGAGTCAGCTTCTCTGGGAATGCCGGGATCAGGCCAGAATGTTTCCGAAAGGATTTCATCCGTCGATGTTGGGCTCGTCACGCCCGGCAGCGGGCTAGATATTGGTGAGGTAGGGAAAGCAGAGGTAGACGCGTAAGCTTCAGGAGTGGAAACAGTATCACTAACAGGAGTAGTGGTAGAATCTTCATCTGGGGCCGGCGTGGCCGTGAATTCGCTGGTCGGCTTTATGCGCCCCGGCTCATCACCCAGAATGACCTCCCCTATTTCCTGATTACTGCTATTCTCAGACAACTCTAAAGGTGAGAAGCGACTGATCTTCTGTGGAGTTATATCAGCGGCCTTGAATACTTCTCCCTCCACTCTAAGCGAGCCACAGGCCGTCAGACTGAAGACAACTAGGATGGCTGCTCCGACAGAGACTCTTCTCATGATAATTGCTCCTTGTGCTTGATGATGCCATCAGAATACCATTCTGGGTGTTTCGTCTTGCACAAGACGTGTAACAAAACCAGTACATCATGTAACCAGCTTGATACAGGAGCACTAATCGGCAGAAGCCAGCGGCAGGCGAATAGTCATCACGGTGCCATGGCCTTCCCGGGAACGCACGCTGATCGAGCCATGATGCAGCGAGACGATTCGATGGACAAGCGCCAGGCCCATACCACTACCCGAAATCCGTTTGGCATTCTGACCCCGGTACAGCTCCTCGAAGACTTGAGACATCTCTTCGGCCGGAATGCCAATGCCTGTATCAGCAACCTCCAGCGTGACCGCGCGGCCGTCATCAGAGGCGCGAACCTCAACCTGCCCGGTATCCTCTGTGAACTTTAGCGCATTATCAAGCAAGTTGCGCAAGGCTGTGACAAGCAGATCCCGGTCGCCGAGCACAGTCCCAACCGGCCAGGGAACTTCCTGGTAATGTACACGGATACGAGGGCTGACCTCTTCGGGACAAGCGGATTGGACTGCATCACGAATGACCTCACGCAGATCGATGCGGCTGCGTTCGGTTGTTCTGGCATCCAGCTCCGTCAACCAGCGCAAATCAACGACCAGCTTTTGAAGACGCTGGACCTGCTGTGAAGCACGTGCCAATGATGAAGATTCTTCCCGGGAAAGACTGGGGCTGTTCTGAAGGTTACTCAGACTTAAGAGGATGATCGTCAGAGGGTTCTTCACTTCGTGGTCGAGACGGCGGATAAAGCGCCTGCGGTCCTCCAAGGCATCGGCCTGGATTTGCGAACGCATACGCTTGACATGCCCGGAGAACCAAACCGGGACCAAAACCATTCCGCATAGCACACTCAATATAATACTGCCGGCCGAAACCATCCAGGCCAGATCGACATAGTAGCGCCCGGTATAGATGAAGTTCGCCAGCAGCTCATGCCTAAGCAGCAAAGACACAAACAATCCCAGCGCTGCTGGGATTGCGGCAAGGCCTACAAAAACCAATATGCGCCACCCTCTCACTGCTTTCCCTCCACTGCAATGAGGAAACGATACCCTTGCCCAACAACCGTCTCAACAAAACGGGGCTCATCAGCATCGTCCCCGAGTGCCTTGCGCAGCTCTGCGATGCGAATATCGACGGCACGCGTCTCGACGGCATAACTCCAGCCCCATACTTCGTCCAGCAGACGCTCGCGGGGGACGGTTTCACCAGGATGCAGCATCAAATACTCCAACACACCCAGCGCACGGGCTGTCAAATTAAGCTGCTCATCTGACAGCCACACGTGCCGGCCTTGCCGATCTACTCGCAGATCATCCGCGATGAGCCAACGGTAACTGGAGATCGGAAGCCGCCCTTGCTGTGTTCGCCGCAGCACTGCCTGCACGCGAGCAAGCAGCTCAAAGGGATCGAAGGGCTTGTTGATGTAATCATCTGCCCCCTCCTGCAAGCTCATGGCTCGTTCTGTAGGCGTACCAACCTGGGTCAGCAAGATGACAGGCGTCCAGTCATCAGCCTCTCTCAGACGGCGAAGCACCTCCCGCCCATCGACATACGGCATTAGCACATCGAGGATGATGAGATCGGGATGGATTTCCCGGACACGCTCCAGGGCCTGCCTGCCGTCGATGGCAGTACTGACGTCGTAGCCGGAGCGTTCCAAGAGCGGCTTGAGCTCTGCGATGAGATCGACTTCATCATCCGCAACAAGAATGCGTGGTCGGGCCATTGGTCAATACCTTCCAGGAAGCTGCTCTGACAATGTTTGCCGCATACAAAGATAGCCGGTCCCGATTTACTCGGTTGGGCACCGCAAAAGACATTTTCTCATGAAAATGAGCTTTGCACCAATGCTTCAGACGGCAATGTACAAGGCAACAATAGCGAGGATAAAGTTCACAAACAGCAACCCCCACCTTGCCTCGTCTCTTCTTGAACGACCTGGAGGAAACGGAAAAGACAAGATGGGGGCACACATTCTGGTGCTACCAACTCGGCGCACCGATCAAGCGTGTTACTTGGCGTAATCTACCGCCCGGGTTTCACGGATCACGGTCACCTTGATCTGGCCAGGATACTGCATCGACTCCTCGATCTGTTTGGCGATATCTTTACTCAGCCGGATAGACGCGAGATCATCAATATCCTCCGGCTTGACGATAATACGCACTTCGCGGCCGGCCTGGAGCGCATAGCTCTGGCTGACACCCTCAAAAGCGTTGGCAATCTCTTCTAACGTTCTGACTCGCTTGAGGTAGCCCTCCAGGCTCTCACGACGGGCGCCAGGCCGCGCGCCACTGATAGCGTCGGCCGCCTCAACAATGATAGCCTCAACGCATTCCTGCGGGACTTCATGGTGATGCGATTCAATGCAGTTGACCACCATAGGAGGAACACCATAACGACGGCAGAACTCTGCTCCGAGTGTCGAGTGAGTGCCCTCCATCTCATGATCCATAGCCTTGCCAATATCGTGAAGCAGTCCGCCTGCCTTGGCAACTTCGACGTTTGCCCCCAGCTCGGCTGCCAACACACTGGCCAGCCGCGCTGTTTCAACAGCGTGAGCTAACTGCTGCTGTCCATAGCTGGTACGGAACCTCAAACGGCCTAACATCTTCATGACTTCAGGGTGTAGTCCGGCTACGCCAGCATCATAACAAGCGCGCTCGCCTTCCTCACGAGTAATGGCATCCACTTCCTTGCGAGCATCCTGGATCAGACCCTCAATCCGCGCCGGGTGAATACGTCCGTCGACGACCAGCTTCTCCAGCGCCCGCCGGGCCACTTCGCGGCGTATGGGGTCGAAGCTGCTAATGGTCACCGCCTCTGGGGTATCATCTACCACAACATCAACGCCGCTCGCCAGCTCGAAGGCCCGGATGTTCCGGCCGCTACGCCCAATGATGCGCCCCTTCATCTCATCACTTGGCAGAGGCACGACCGAAATAGTCACTTCCGATACATAATCGGATGCCACACGCTGGATCGCCATCGAGATCAACTCGCGAGCCCGTGTGTCGGCTTCAGCACTCAGCTCATCTTCCACTTCGCGAATGCGCCGGGCCATATCATTGCGTGTCTCTTCTTCGACCATGTCCAAAAGCTGGACGCGTGCTTCATCACGTGTCATTTCAGCGACATTTTCGAGGGCAGCCATACGTTGAGCTTGCAGCTTCTCCAAATCGTTGCGCTTCCTATCAAGCACACTTTGTCGCTTATTCAGTTTTTGTTCACGCTCCTCGAGCCGCTCAAATCGCTCATCGAGCTGCTCGCGGCGTTTCTGCAAACGTTCATCTTCTCGGCTCAGATCATGACGGCGGCGTTTGATTTCCTCATCCATCTCAGCCCGAATACTTAGAACTTCATCCCGCGCATGTCGAATGATATCCTGCGCTTCAACATCGGCATTAGCAAGAATACTGCGCACCTCCTCCTCGGCGCGTGCTCGTTGACTATTTATTCGACGTGTAAGCCAGAGATAAGCAAGAAGAACACCCAGGCCTATCCCTATGGCAAGGACAATAATTGTTACAAATGGATTTGCGAAAACATTCATACGAATCAATCTCCTAATCCGTGTCCAGTCCATTCAGCATTAGCAAGTCTCAAAAAGCTGCAACTGGAGATGTCAAGAGTTGTATTGTTATTAAAAATGGCTTTAGAACTATAAGCGTTAAGATTCATCATCTTCATGCAGCTCTGCCCACAGACGGTTGACAGCATCCCGAACTACATCGTAGCCAAATCCACGCCTGAGCAACAAGTTTCCTACCTTCTTGCGAAACTCCTGGCAATCCGCATGAGCATAGCGGCCAGCACGTTGGCGGCCGGCACGATAAGCTGCCTCTACCTCATCAACAGCTTCTACAACTGAAGCAATGTTCGAGTCAGGCACGCCTTTTTGTCGCAGCTCCTGACGCAGCGCCCGGACGCTCCGAGGGCTAAACTGCTCGCGGTTTTCAACCCAATAGCGGGCGAAGCCTTCATCATCCAACAAACTAACAGTTTGAAGCTTTTCAATGACAGCATCGACAGCCTTCTCACTAAATTTTCGTTCTTCAAGTTTGCGACGCACCTCAGTGATGCTGCGTGGACGGTAAGATAGGAAATTTAAGGCTGTCTCATGAGCCACCTCGATCTCGTCCAATGATTGTAGTTTCGCTATCTCAGCATCAGATAACTGTTGGCCCTTGTGGAGCTTTAGTGCCTCAATCATTGCCAGACCAAAGGCGAATTCGCCATCGATATAAACGTTCACACGTTGTTTGTTACGCGTCTGTACCACCAACGAGGTGATCGTTCCTGCCATCGCTCCAATAACCTGACAACAAAAACAAAAGAGCAGCCATGGCAAACCAAAGCCGCTCTCTGCTCACAAGCTTTTTAGCTATGCGGAAATAGCCCAAACTCCCAAGAGTCGGGACCGGGGAACCGTCTCAATTAATCAAACACTAAATTGCGCCGCAGTGATCAAACTGCAAGGGATGGGCCTTTTATTCTACACTTATACGATTTCCCATAACCTACTGTTCTACCACCACTGGCTAACCCCCTTAAACCTCATTGTCGGGGTGATTCGGTATCCGGTTTGCGATTTCACATCTCCCACTGAACAGAAACATCCAGGCGGGAGGTTAATTGCCTTAAAGCTAATAGCATCGAGTGTAGCACATGGTTAGCGCCACTCATCTTATTGCATTATAAAGATAATATTAAGTATAGCACAAATCGAAGAATATTATTGTGTCAAACAATATTGGAATTTGGGGAGGGCACGAGTTTGTGATATAGAACGAGATTATTTAGGAGCATTTTGAGGGACGGAATGTCATTCCCGCGCAGGCGGGAATCCACTGGTCCACAGAGCACTCCCACAAAGCATTCCGGATGC